>JAZDLG010000052.1:0-3377 GCA_043802125.1 Candidatus Omnitrophota bacterium | reverse complement strand
ATAGGCAGGACAACCCCGCCGGGGTAGCCAAACATCACCTCCACGCCCTCTTTGAGCAATGACTCTATCAATATTTGCGCGCCTGTCATTATTGCCATATTGAGCTCCAAATTATCTAATGTAGCGAAATCCTACTGGTTTCTGCGACTTTTAAAACAGCGCCCTCATCTGCGCCTGAAACCATCTGTGAATAACGGACCAAATAGCCTTTTTTGACATTCGGCGGCGGCGCCTTCACTTTCTTTAGCCTTGCTTTCAGTTCTTTATCCGTAACTTTCAACTCTAATTTTCTTTTTGCCAGGTCTATCAATATCTTATCGCCCTCTTTAACCGCAGCTATAGGCCCGCCCACAACAGCCTCAGGCGAAATATGGCCTATGCAGCAGCCGCGCGTACCGCCGGAAAATCTTCCGTCGGTAATAAGGGCGACACTATCTGCCAGGCCCATGCCCACAATAGCCGCGGTGGGCGCCAGCATCTCGCGCATACCCGGCCCGCCCTTAGGGCCTTCATAACGTATGACAACGCAATCTCCGGATTTAATAGCTCCTGAAAGAAGGGCTTTCTGCGCGTCTTCTTCACACTCAAAGACACGCGCCCGGCCGATAAAGCGCATCATCTTTTCGCTCACCGCGGACTGTTTGACAACCGCCCCCAAAGGCGCAAGGTTTCCGAAAAGCACTGCAATACCGCCTTCCTTATGATACGCATCCTCGGGCAACTTTATCACGTCATCATCGCTTATTATTGCCTTATCCGCTATTTGATGGGTTGTCAAACCGCTCGCTGTCATAACATTGTGGATCTTTGATCTCAAACTCTTTAACACAGCCGGGATACCTCCTGAAAAATCCAGGTCTTCCATAAAATGCTCGCCGCCCGGCAGCATGCTTACAATATGCGGCGTGTCGCGGCTTATCTTATCAAAATCGCGCAGCGACAAATCAACCTCTGCCTCGCGGGCGATGGCCAAAAGATGCAATACCGTGTTGGTAGAGCCGCCTAAAGCCATGTCCACCTTGATACCGTTCTCAAAAGATTTTTTTGTCATAAGCTTGGAAACCGGTATATTTTTCTTAACGAGCTCTACGATCTTCTCTCCGGACTCTTGCGCAATGCGGCGTTTCTTGGCAGATACCGCCAAGGCGGTCGCGCAACCCGGCAAAGACATGCCCATAGCCTCGGTTATACAAGCCATGGTGTTTGCCGTATATAAACCCTGGCAGGCGCCGGCACCCGGGCACGCCTCCATTTCAAAACACCCCAGATCGCTTTCCGTGATCTCGCCTCTCTTAAAACGCCCGACCACTTCAAAGGCGTCGCCTACAAGAGACAATCTTTTATTCTTGTAGCGGCCGGACAACATAGGCCCGGCTGTCACGACGATAGTCGGTATATCCAGCCGAGCAGCAGCCATCAGCATGCCCGGAGTGATCTTGTCGCAATTAGTCAAACACACCAGGCCGTCAAGCGAGTGCGCGTTGACAAAACATTCAATAGAATCCGCGATAAGCTCGCGCAGCGCCAAAGGATAGCGCATGCCCGGATGCCCCATCGCTATGCCGTCGCAGATGCCCGGGATGCCGAAGAAAAAAGGCACGCCGCCGCCGGCGCATACCCCGCGCTCAATAAAACGCTCCAGGTCCCTCATGCCGATATGGCCCGGTATTATATCGTTAAAGCTCGTGGCAACCGCGATAAAAGGTTTGGATAAGTCACTACGCGAAATCCCGGTAGCGTGCAACAACGCCCTGTGCGGCACGCGCTCAACGCCTTTTTTAATGGCATCCGATCTTAATTTTGTCATATACAGTCCTTCCTTGCAAAATTAACCCCGAAGCCTGCTTCAAAAATTATCGAAGAGAATTTTGAAGCGTTTAGGCAAGGGGTCTTAAGTGTATTTCTTAATCATCACCTTCAAAGGCCTCAGCCTTTTTGTCGTGCACCAGCTCAAATTGCCTCTTTATATTCTGCTCTTTAATAAATTGCTTGGTAAGTTTTGCCGTATCCTTTATATTCAGCTGGTCAAAGAGAAACCCGAACTTCTTTTCTACCTCTGCGGCTATTTTCTCACTGTCCTTGATGCTCATTATATCTTTCTTAAAAGGCCCAAGGGCTTTTTTTCTGGACTTATAGAAAAACTGCTCATCCGTCATGCCGGGCTTGAATTCATTTTTAGCCTCTACTTTAAGCCAGTCATATATCCGTTTTTTAAGGTCTTGAGGAAAAAACCGGCTATCAAGCACCATGTTCTGGAATTGCGTCGCCAGATGTACCTCCGCCGTCTCAACCCCGGGAAATTTATGGAACTCATCTTCGGGCAATGTGGAAGCCCCGTGCTGCACAGCGCCTGCCATTTTAAATTCTGATCTCGCTGCTTCCGATATACATTTTAGCGTATTAAAATCTAAAATCACTTTAGCGATACTGCCGTCCGCGAGTACGGTCCCGCCATGGCTTGTGCCTGTCTGGACGCTTATTTTTGAAATACCCTCAACGCCCTTGGGTAACGCTGCCAGGTAAAGCTTCATAAAAGCGCGCAAGTCTTGCGGCGTTGAATTTTTGCTTCCCACTTCTCCTATTTCGCCGCCTACGGAAACATTGATGCCTTTAGGCTGCAGCTCCCTGATATATGCCGTCAATTCCGCGCAGATCTCTGAATTCAGCTTCTGCTGTTCCAAAAGGTCAGTCTTTGTAAGGTCTACCACGGTAGAACTATCAATGTCTATGTTATAGAAACCCGCGTCCATGGATTCTTTGATAAGTTCCTTCAATCCCTCAACTTCCCCTTTCGGGTCATCTTTATAACTCTTGGCATTGACCTGGAAATGGTCTCCTTGTATGAATACCGGGCCTTTGTATCCCTCACGCAGCGCCGCGGCCAATATTACCGTAGAATATTCAAGCGGTTTCTGGTCAGTATAACCCATTTCAGAACGCGCTATCTCAAAGATAAAAGCTCCTGCATTGCGCGAAAGCGCCTGTCGGAATATCGCGGCCGCCAAATAATAAGTCAAAGAACGCAGATTTATCGCAGGCACGGTAAAGGCTCCGAATTTACCCTCCCCGCGCGCTTTATACAGGTCGTGGATAGAGGCAGGATAAACGCCGCGCGCGTTCGCTTCGCCCCATATCGCGTTAACGGCTTTTTCTTTCTTTTGAATGTCCGAACCCACTACAACATCCGCAACCAGGATGTCCATCTGTTTTCCTTCCATTTCCTCTTCCTTTCCTTTCTCAAGTTAATAATTTAATAAGCCGCAGATCTTCGTCGGTATTTATCTTAGTGGGCTCACACGCCACCTCAAGATCGACAACATTTATTTTGTCGCAGACAACCCCGACCGCTTTGCCGCTCACACCTTTTAAAAGCAAGT
>JAZDLG010000044.1:0-17366 GCA_043802125.1 Candidatus Omnitrophota bacterium | reverse complement strand
CTCTGAGCCAGAATCAAACTCTCCGAAAAAATAAATCATGGCTATTTATCAAAGAACAATACCCAACCTCAATTGAGAGGTTGGTATGTCGCTTTCTGCGACAAAAAAAAAGGCATCGTTCCGATGCCTTTTATAAAACCTAGGACATCCCTACGAATAAAAATTTAACCGGCCTCGTCTCCCAAAGAGACAATCCTGTTTGTCATCAAATTCTCATTCACCTATATGATAAAGAATAGAAATGTTGCGATATTACAAGTAACAATTTATAACATACTGCCTTGTTGATGTCAAGATTTATTTTAAAAAATTTATGGATTAAACTGCCTGAAAAACAAGCGGTTAGGGCTTTCTTGAAATCACGACCTTGACGAAACTACGCCTAGAGACCTGCAAAAGGATTTCCTTGTCAAACTCCAGAAGCATATTAGGATCTGTAACCTTCACACCATTAACCTTCACGGCCCCTTGTTCAATCTGCCTTAAAACTTCATTCTTAGAATTCTTTCCTGAAGGCAAAGTGATCTTTCCATCCTGAACCGCTTGGATCGTGATGGAAGATGCGGTCGGAAGTGGCATAACGGCTCCTCCCCAGAAGACCTTGTATAAATCTATATCTTCGGGAACACCCCCTTGGGAAAAAACCTTCTCAAATTCTTTACGCGCGAGGCTTGCTTCTTTCTGCCCAAAATACTGGTGTACTATACCAGAAGCCAGCTTCAGCTTAGCCTCTTTAGGATGGAGTTTTTTTATAGGCTCAAGGTCTTCATCAGTCAAAAGCTCATAATACCTGTACATCAACTCATCGCTGACAGACATCACCTTGCCGAAAATATCTTTAGGCGCCTCATTGATGCCTATGTAATTGCCCAGAGATTTTGACATTTTATTGACGCCGTCCGTGCCTTCTAAAAGTGGCATAGTCAAAACGATCTGCGGCATCTGTCCGAATTCCCGCTGAAGCTCGCGGCCGACCAGGAGATTAAACTTCTGGTCAGTTCCGCCCAACTCTACATCCGCGCCTAAGACGACGGAATCATAACCCTGGATCAATGGATAAAGGAACTCTAAGATACTGATAGGACGGTTATCTTTATAACGTTTAGAAAAATCATCCCTTTCCAACATGCGGGCTACGGTATATTTATTAGAGAGTGTGATCACGTCCTGGAATTTCATTCTCTCATACCAGCGGCTGTTAAATACTATCCGGGTCTTTTTCGGAGAAAGTATCTTAAAGATCTGGTCTTTATAGGTCTTGGCGTTCACGAGCACTTCTTCGCGCGACAATTGCTTGCGGCTTTCAGATACGCCTGACGGATCTCCGATACGGCCCGTAAAATCGCCGATAAGAAAATAGACGATGTGCCCGAGGTCCTGAAAATGTTTAAGCTTGCGTAGTAGGACGGTGTGGCCCAGATGGATATCCGGAGCGGTGGGGTCAAACCCGGCTTTGACTTTCAGGGGTTTGCCTGTTTTTTTAGACCAGTTCAAACGGGCGACGAGCTCTTCTTCGGCGATTATCTCACTCGTCCCGCGCCTGATAATCTTTAACTGCTCGCTAACTTCCATATCAAACGGCTAACCCCAGGCCTATCTTGGCGGACTCTACATCAACTTTAATGATCTTGACTTTTATTTTGTCGCCGATGTTGACCTTATCAAATTGCTCTTTAGGGATCTCGTTGATATACAGAAGCCCCTCTAAGTCTTCATTGAGACGCACAAAAACCCCAAAATTATTCTTTGAAGTTACATCGCCCTCGCACTCTGTTCCTATGGGAAAGTTTTGAGCTATCTTAGGCCAAGGGTTTTCCATGAGCTGCTTTAAGCCCAGAGAGATCTTTTTGTTCTGCGCATCCACGGAAAGCACGACCACTTCAACCTTCTGCCCCTTCTTTAATATCTCCTGAGGATTCATAACGCGCCTTGTCCAGGACATATCTGAAACATGGATCATCCCGTCCAAGTTGCCGTCAAGTTCAACAAAAGCGCCGAAGTCAGTGAAACCGGATATCTTACCTGAGACCTTGGCATTGACAGGATACTTCGCGTCAGCCTCAATCCAGGGATTACCTTCAAGCTGCTTGATGCTCAAAGAGATCCTGCGGTTATCTTTCTCAATATTAAGCACCTGGACTTCAACCATATCTCCGATAGCGAAAAGTTCCTGCGTATTGATATTCCTCTTCTGCCAGGAAATCTCGGAGACGTGGATAAGCCCTTCTATCCCCTTTTCCAACTCCACAAAAACACCGTAGGGGACGATATTGACCACCTTGCCTTTTGTCCTCGTCCCAACGGGGAATTTAGTCTCTATAACACCCCAGGGGTCAGTCATCCTCTGTTTTAAACCCAAAGATACCTTAGAGCTCTCTTTGTTCAAACCTAGAATAGTGACTTCTATCTTATCTCCCACAGCCAATAATTCAGAAGGATGAGAGATGCGGGACCAACTCATATCCGTGATATGAAGAAGGCCGTCCACGCCGCCTAAGTCCACAAAAGCGCCGAAGTCCGTGATATTCTTCACAAATCCGGAGCAGATGTCACCTACTTTGCGATTCTCCCAGAATTTGGCGCGCGTATCTTCCTTCTCTTTCTGAACAGCTTCTTTACGGGAAACAATAAGGCTCTTGCGCAACGTATTTATTTTGACGATTTTGAACTTGAAAGAACCGCTGATGATCTCTCGCTCGCTGACATTCCTGAACATAGCAAGGCTCGCCGGCAAAAAACCTTCAAGGCCATACACGTCAACAATGAATCCGCCTTTCACTTTCTTACGGATAACGCCGTCAACTAGATCGCCCTCTTTAAACCCTTGGTTTATCTTATCCCAGCCGTGAAGGCGTCTGGCCTTATCCCGCGAGAGTACGATCATTCCGTTGTCATCTTCAATGCTGTCTACGTAGACTTCAACTTCCTGCCCAACGATCATATCAGCAGCGCCCGTAAATTCTTCGCGAGCCACAACCCCTTCCGACTTATACCCCACATCCACAAGAACATCCTTAGGGCTTATCCTGACTATCTTACCCTTAATGATCTCCCCTTCCTTGATCTCTTTAAAACTCTGTTCGTACAGACTAGCTAAAATGCTGTTCTTCTCTTCAACCACAAAAAATTCCCCCTTTACTCATTATTAATAGCGCAGCATCCCTGCTGCGTCTATCTTTTATATGCCACGCGAGATGCGAAAGATTATAATTATCCACAAAAACGGCTAATTTGTCAAGGTATCTTTAAGAAGCGCTATCTGTCTCATGATCTCCGCGGTCCTGACTTTGTCAGAGACACAGCTCTCCTCAAGGAATCTCACCGCGGGTCCGAAAACAACCGTAAGGCGTGCCGGCTTAACGGATCTGGCCCCCTTTGGCATGGCGTTTTGGGTGCCTTTGATAAAAGCCGGGATCACAGGCGCATTGCTCTTACGCGCCAAAAAACCAACGCCCTCCAGGCCTCCGCCTATCCGGCCGTTGGAACTGCGCGTCCCTTCGGGAAAAAGCAATATCCCGCCGCCTATTTTCAAACGCCTGAGCGCCTCTTTGATAGCGCCTATGTCAGCTGAGGAACGCTTTATCGGAAAAACATTCACGCGCGCCAGAAGCCAGCCGAAAACGCGATTTTCAAACAAAGACTCCCGGGCCATATAATTCAACGGCCTCGGGCACGATATACCGAAGATCACAGGATCAAGATAGCTTACGTGATTGCAGGCTAGGATGAAACCGCCTTTTTTAGGAATATTTTTTTCGCCCTTGACTGTTGTAGGCAGATAAAGAACTGAACACAACCAACAAAAGAATTTCCAGAAAGCGTAAAACATCAGAGATACTGTATCTCCCTGTTAACGATCCGGCCCCCAAGCGTAATTAATGCTTTTGCCCTTTTAATGCTCTTGGCCTCTGAATAAACCCTCATTTTCGGCTCAGTGCCTGAAAACCGGAACATCAGCCAGCTTTCATCTTCGCAGATCAATTTAATGCCATCGTAATCTTTGACCTGTGTAACTTTTTTGCCTACAAGCTCGCCCACCTTAAGCTGCTTAGGGCCTAGCGAATAGTTCTTTGACTTTAATTTAATATCGCACCGCAAATAATAATAACGGCCGTACTTCTTCTCCATTTCGGCCAGGATCTTATCTATTTTTTTCTTCCTGTGGATCATCATCTCAACTAACATCAGGCCTGCCAATATCCCGTCACGTTCGGGTATATAATTTTTAAGACCCATACCGCCTGCCTCTTCGCCTCCGACCAATATGTCCTCAGTCTCCATCAGGTTGGAGATATACTTAAACCCTACCGGCGTTTCATATAGCTTGACGCCGAGATCCTTGGCGATATGTTCAAGCATCGTCGTGCCACAGATGGTCGTCACAATGCCGCCGCTCCACTTCTTATCCTGTTTTAGATGGAGCGCTAATAACCCTAAGATCTTCTGCGGCGGGATATAATGCCCCTTGGAATCAACGGCTGCGATACGGTCAGCATCGCCGTCTAAGATCAGGCCGATATCAAATTTTTCCTTTTTCATCCTGCTGATTATCTTCTGCACGTTCTCCTCAACCGGCTCCGGTCCGCGGCCGTCGAAATGAGGATTGATCTCGTTGCGCATCAAAGATAACCTGATGCCTGTACCCTTTAAAACATCGGCGATAAAACTATTGCCCGAGCCGTACATCGCGTCAAGCAGTACCTTGAATCTGGACTTTTTAAAAGCCCTCTTATCTATATACGAACGCAAGAAATCAACATAATCCTTGGAAATATTGGCGACAGTCACTGAACCGTTTTTTATGGCTTCGGGTAATAACTGAAATTTAACGTTACCTGAACCGATAAGTGACTCCACCCTTTGCGTGACTGTGACGTCTGCCGCGCCGCCCGATGAATTTTTGATCTTAAAACCGTTAAATTCAGGCGGATTATGGCTTGCGGTTATCATGACGCCAAGGTCTAGTTTTCTTGATTTTACCGCAAAACTTAACGCAGGTGTCGGGACCGCCCTGTCCGATAAAAAGACTGTGATGCCGTTAGCGCTCATCACCTCTGCTACGGTTTGCGCAAACTTATCCGATAAAAATCTCGTATCATACCCGACGCAGATACCAATTTTCCGGCCATCTGGTTTTTTTAAATTCTCTACGGCGTAATCCGCAGTTGCCTGCGCGACTGACTTTAAGTTAACAAAAGTAAAATCATCGGCAATGACTGCGCGCCAGCCGTCTGTGCCGAACTTGATGGTTTTTGCGTCGTCAGAACCGCTATTCGTCATTTTTAAGCCTCCTTATGGCATCCTTCATATTTGCCGCCTTGAACAAATATGTGCCTGCCGCGATCACGTTAGCGCCCTTGCGTATGACTTCTTTTGAGACGACATCATTGATACCGCCGTCTACTTCAATATCGCCTTCAAAAATATTGCGGAGTTCAAATATCTTAGGCAGGACGGCAGGGATAAAATCCTGGCCGCCGAAACCCGGGTTGACGCTCATGACCAGGATCCAATCAACCTTATCTAAGAGCTGCTTGATTTCTACGATAGGCGTGGAAGGGTTGATGGCGATAGCCGGCCGTTTGTTTAACTTTTTTATTTTCCTTATGATCATATTCGCTTTTTTAATACGGCTGTTACGGGCTTTGCCTAAAACTTCAATGTGAAAGCTGATGATATCAGCCCCGCTATCCGCAAAGGCCTCAATGTAATCTTCCGGATTCTCTATCATCAAATGAGCGTGAATAGGCAGGTCTGTTTTGCTTCTCAAAACTGCCACAACCCCGGGGCCTACAGTTATATTAGGCACAAAATGCCCGTCCATCACGTCAACATGCAGGAAATCCGCGCCCGCGTCTTTGGCGCGTTTGACTTCACTCTCCAGGTTGGCAAAATCGCATGACAGTATGGACGGACCTATTTTTATCTTCATAGACTCCTATGCTCCCTAACGATACAACCTATGCGTTTGAATATATTTGACAACATTTGAAGGCGTCAAATAGCGGATAGACCGATCGCGCTTGACCAAAGCGCGTATCAAAGATGACGAAATATCCACCTGAGCCACATCTATCTTTAAGAATGGCTTGCCGCTTAAACGTTTTCCAAAACCCGGCCGCTTGGCCAAAACAAACCTGGCCAATTTATAGATCTCACCTACATCCTTCCACTTCGGTATTTCGCTGACCAGATCCGAACCGCAAATAAAGAACAGCTCGCTTAAAGGATACTTCTTCTTGATCTGGCGTAGCGTATCTACGGTATAAGACATGCCTTTTCGGCATATTTCCAAGTCTGAGACAGTAAAATGGCTATTACCCCTGACAGCCAATTTTATCATATCAAGCCTGGTCTGAGATCCGATCACGTCTTTTTTGCTTTTATGCGGAGGTATAAAAGTCGGCACAAAAATAACGCGGTCAAGCTTTAACTGCCCCAACACCTGTTCGCCCAGGATAAGATGGCCGTAGTGTATCGGATTAAATGTTCCGCCAAGGATACCTATTTTCATAATATAGTTAATAACGCTATTCCCGTATCTGGCCGGTTCCCCTGATGGCATATTTGTAAGTTGTCAATTCTTCTAATCCCATCGGGCCTCGCGCGTGGAGCTTATCGGTTGAAATCCCTATCTCTGCGCCGAAACCGAACTGATATCCATCCGTGAAGCGCGTAGAGGCATTCACATAAACACAAGCCGAGTCTATTTGTTTTAAAAACTTTTCAGCGGCCTCCTCGTCTTGCGTCACAATAGTGTCCGAGTGGTTTGACCCGTAACCATTGATATGGGCTATCGCCTCATCTATATCGCGCACGACCCTGACAGATAAAATAAGATCCAGATACTCGGTGCTCCAATCCTTGTCTGTAGCTCTTTTTACATCCTTGACTATTTTACGCGTCTTCTCACACCCGCGTATTTCTACGCGCGCGTCCGTGAGAGCTTCTATCATAGTCGGCAAAAAATCACGGGCAACAGACTCATGCACAAGAAGCGTCTCAATGGCGTTACATACTGCCGGCCGCTGCACTTTAGCGTTCAATATAATACGTTGCGCCATAGCAAAATCTGCCGCCCGATCAACGAAGACATGGCAGACGCCTTTATAATGCTTTATGACCGGTATCTTTGATTTGTCGCGCACCTGGCGTATCAAAGATTCACCGCCGCGCGGCATCACAAGGTCAATATACTTATCCAAAGAAAGCAAGATATCAACAGCCTTCCTATCCGTCAACTTAATGAAACTTACAGCCGCTTCCGGCAGGCCGGCATCAAGAATGACTTTTTTTAATACGTCATAAATAACGGCATTTGAACACAAAGCCTCTTTCCCGCCTCTTAAGATAACGGCATTGCCCGATTTAAAACAAAGGCCGATACAATCGCTTGTCACGTTAGGCCTTGACTCATAGATTATAAGGATAACGCCGATAGGGACGCGCACTTTAGATATTAAAAGGCCGTTGGGCCTGCTCCAGGTCTTTATATCCTTACCTACCGGGTCGTGGAGCTTTGAGATCTCAAGCAAAGATTGCGCCATCTCGTTTATGCGTTTCTCGCTGACCGTAAGCCTTTCAATGAAAGCAACGGACAACTTCTTTTCCTGCGCATTTTTTAAATCCTTTTTATTAGCGCAGATTATTGTTTCTTTCTTGTCTATCAGCGCCTGCGCCATGAGCGTTAAGACTTCGTTCTTTTTTTCGGAAGACAAGCCGGCAAGCACCCTTGACGCCTCTTTTGCGCAATGCGCTGATTTACTAAGTTTTTTGATCATTGCTGTTTTCATAATTTCCTACCTGGCGCGCGCAGAGCGCGTGAAACGCGCGAAGCGAGTGAAGCGCGTGCCGTCATAGCTGTCATACGAAGACGCGTCAAAATCTATTCTAAGTGCATCTTTAAGGCCGTTGGCAATAATAACCGCGATGCCTTTGTTCGTGGCAATACGCGCGGCAATGATCTTTGTAGACATGCCGCCGACACAAGAGGCATTGTCAGTGCCGCATGCCGCTTTTTTTACATTGCGGTCAATACAAACAACTTCTTTTAGCGGCGCGCCATGCTTAGACTTAGATTTAAAATTTTTATATAGACCATCAATATCGGTTAAAATAAGCAAGCCGCGGGCGCCAACGACTACTGCCACATGCGCGGATAGCGTATCATTATCCCCGAATTTTATCTCGTCCACAGCTACAGAATCATTCTCATTGATAATTGGAATGATCTTATGCCGAAGTAAAGTACTGATGGTATTACGCAAATACTTTTTACGGTCCCTGAAATCGTCACGGGTCAGCAAGATCTGAGCGCACCTAATATCGTGCTTTCTAAATTCAATGGAGTATGCGTGCATAAGAATATTCTGTCCGACGGCAGCCGCAGCCTGCAGCTCTGAAAGTTCTGTCGGCCTCTTTTTAAATCCCAGAACAGATAAACCGCTGGCTATAGCTCCGGAGGTCACCAAAACCACATCCTTGCCTTCTTTTACAAAACCGGCGATATGACGCACAACGCGGCTTAAGTTCTCCGCCACGATAGAGGTCCCGCCACCGGTCAAAACGCTTGCGCCTACTTTAACTACGATCTTCTTTGATGTATTTCGCGATTTCTTCAACTACTACCTCCAGCCCGTCTGCTTTTAGGGCAGAAATTTCAAACAATTTTTTCCTGTAGTGTTTTTTAAATTTTTTTATATTTACGGCTGCCGCCTCCAAATCCATCTTATTGGCGACAATGATCTGCTTTTTATCCGTCAGATCTTGCGAAAAAGCCTCAAGCTCCTCGTTTAAGACCCTGAAATCTTCCCAAGGGTCCCTGCCGTCAACGCCCGCCATATCAACGAGATGGACCAGGATCTTAGTCCTCTCAACGTGCTT
Organism: Candidatus Omnitrophota bacterium; assembly: GCA_043802125.1. Classification (GTDB taxonomy): domain Bacteria; phylum Omnitrophota; class Gorgyraeia; order Velamenicoccales; family Velamenicoccaceae; genus Phelpsiimicrobium. The sequence goes on along the minus strand of JAZDLG010000044.1, from coordinate 8,483 downwards.
TAAGAATTTATCACCAAGCCCCTTGCCTTTATGGGCGCCCTCTATCAATCCCGGAATATCCGCGATGATAAACTGAGAATCGTCTTCCTCTAGATCTACCACTCCCAAAGTCGGCGCCTTTGTCGTAAACGGATAGCTGGCTATCTTTGGCTGAGCATTTGAGATCTTTGAAATAAGCGTAGATTTTCCTGCATTTGGAAACCCTACAATACCCACATCAGCGATAAGTTTTAAATTAAAGCCAAGCTCCCTCTCCTCGCCTGGGGCGCCAAGCTCTGCGTCTCTGTTACGGCTATTGCCGCGGCCGGAGATACCGCCTTTAGCCACCATTACTTCAAGGCCATGCTCGTTTAGATCTCTGATCAGGTAACCCGTGCTCAAATCTGTAACAACTGTACCTAGCGGCACCGACACAACCTTGTCCTGGCCTCGGCCGCCTGCCTTGTCATTACTTGATCCGTGCTTGCCGTTCTCAGCCTTGAAATGACGTTGATACTGAAAATCAAGGAGTGTATAAATACTCTTATCGGCCCGCAATATCACATCGCCGCCGTCGCCGCCGTCGCCGCCGTTAGCCTTGCCGTGTTCAACGCGTGTGTCGCGAAAATAGCTATTGCAGCCGTTGCCACCATCGCCGGCTTTCACATGTATCTTGGCTGTATCTATAAACATATCTATTGGTGCTCAATACCAGTGATCTTAACCTTAGTAAGTTCCTGCCTGTGGCCGTGTATCCTGCGGGAACTTTTGCGACGGCGATATCTGAAAGAGATCACCTTGACACCCCTGATCTGTTCAACGACCTCACCTGTCACCTTGGCCCCTTTGACATAGGGCTGACCGATCCAAACATTGTCGTTGTCGCACAAAAGAAGGACTTGAGCGAATGTTACATCTTTCTTGTCAGGGATACGCTCAATATTTAAGACATCGCCCACAACTACTTTTTCCTGCTTACCGCCTGTTTGAATAATAGCGTACATGATCTTTCTCCTAGTAGTTAAACACAACCCATTGAACCCGTCAATCTTTTCATTCCTACGCAAGGATGACCTTCTCAATATGGAACGAATCGTTTGATTTTACCTCTATCCTGGCACCGAACCTTCTTCCGATATTACGCAAAGCCTGGAAATTCTCGCTGTTAAGGCTTGCGGCCACATCAGCATGCACTTCCAGAGTGACTTTTCTGGCCTTATTATTTGTGAGGTGATTCTTTAAATCACGCATTGCTGCAAGGGCTATTGAAAAAGCTGATTTTACCTTTCCTTTTCCCTGGCAATAAGGGCAGTCTTTATAGGAAATACTCTCCAGTGTCCGGTGCGTGCGTTCGCGCGTCATCTGGACCAACCCAAGCTTTGACAAGCCTAAGATATCCGTCTTGGCGCGGTCGCTGGCCAGAGCTGATTTAAAGCAATTGATCAATTCCCTCCTATGCCTGTCCTCCATCATATCAATAAAATCAATGACTATAATACCCCCCACATCCCTAAGACGAAGCTGGCGCGCTATTTCTCTGGCGGATTCGCAATTTACTGAAAAAGCCATCTCCTCCTGAGAAATGTTCTTCTTGCGGAATTTTCCGGAATTCACGTCAATGACAGTCAAGCCTTCGGTCGGTTCAATAACGACATACGCCCCACTCTTTAAAAATACCTTATTTGAATAAAGGCGCTCTATCTCATCTTCAATGCCTTTTTTCTCAAACAGCGGAGTCTTGTCGCGATAGAACAGGACAGTGTTTACCAAACGCCCCATGTAATCCTTGACAAACCGAAAGACCCTCTTAAACTCTTCTTTTGAATCAATTAAAATGCACCCTATTTCCTCGTTGAAGTAATCGCGTATCATGCGCAAGACGATATCGTAATCTTCATAGATAAGAAAAGGCGCGTTTCGCCTCTTAGAAGCTTTATCAATACGGTCCCAGAGCCTCAAAAGGAGTGCCAGATCACGATGCAGCTCTTTGTCAGTGGCTCCCCACGCCACCGTCCTTATGATCAATCCCATTTGGTTGGGCACTTTCAATTCACCCAATATGGAACGCAAGCGCTTGCGTTCGACGTCGTCATCTATCCTTTTAGATATGCCGAAATGCCTCTCATAAGGCATAAGCACCAGATACCTGCCCGGGATACTCACGTGCGTCGTCAACCGCGGACCCTTAGTGCCGAATGGTTCCTTGGTCACCTGCACAATTAGTTCCTGGCCTTCTTTTAAAGCAGGATTTTCCTGCTTTTTGACAGGAGGCGTGCCGGGGGCCAACTCTACCTCCTCGTCCATTCCCAAACTCACGGTGTCATTGAGATAAAGAAAACCGTTCTTTTCTCCTCCGACATTGACAAATGCCGCGCCCACTGAAGGCACGATGGTTTCAATACGGCCCTTGTAGATGTTGCCGAGCGTAGTCCTGTCCTGGAGGCGTTCCACGAAATAATTCTCCAATTTCCCGTCTTCCAAGATGGCGACGCGCCTCTCCTGCTGCTCATAATTGATCAAAATCTCTTTCTTTTTCACTTTTTCTCCTCTGCTAAATTAATTCTTTGAACTTCAATACCCTTGGGCATAACGGCGCATAACTTGCCTAAAAGCTCGTTATCTTCTATCTTCTCGGCAAGCACGATCTCTCCTTCTTCGTTATCCGAAGCAACGCCTAATTTCAATGCCCTCTTTAAGCTTATCTTTAAGCGCGGATTAAAACCCTGCGTTAAACAAACAGGCAGGTCAGCCCTGCGCGCGGCCCGCGTTAAAAGCCTCATCAGGTCCAGATGAGAAATATATATCATATCACCTTCTTTACTGAACCTGAAAGTATACTTAAAAAACATGGTCCTCATCCACTGATACATCCCGATTCCTAAACGCTCCCGCTTGCGCGGGATTCCCGCTGCCGCGGGATTTCGCTAGATTAGATATTGTGGCGCTCAATTCACTGGCTGCGCCTACGGCTGCGCCTACGGCGCACATTAAGGTGCTCAATTCCGGCACACAAGTTATGCCGTCATTTAAGCTAATAACCCCGCACAGGTCATGATGTGCGGGGTTATCATAACTTTAAAAAAACTTACTTTTGCGAAGAACTTCGCAGGCCCAACTTTTGCTCAAGCTTGCTTAACTGTTCTTCAGTAAGGCTTTTGTCGTCAACGATTGTGGCCGTTATAAAAATGATCAACTCAATTTTTTCAGTATCAATGGTTGTTCTCTCAAAAAGCTTGCCAAAAATAGGGATCTTTCTTAAAAAAGGTATGCCCTGCACACTCTCATTCTTGACGTCCTTAATAAGGCCGCCGATCATGATCGTCTCTCCGCTCTTGACCATAACCTGGGTCTGCGCCTCCCGCGTCGTGATGCGCGGATATTTGGACTCAATCAAAGTCCCCTCAGTCGTTACGGCAGGATGGATTATCATATTGATATAATCTTTGTTTTTTCCGCTCACCTGAGGGACGACGTTTAGCTGAATACCTATATCCTTATACTCCTGCAGGGATACATTCACCGTTGTAGCTGACTGAGCGCTGACCGTAGTGTTCACGATAGGAAACTTCTCACCCACGAGTATCGTTGCTTCCTGGTTATCTAAGGTCAGTATGCTGGGCGCGGACAGCGTGTTGGTGCCCACTTTTTCTTCAAGGGCATGAAAAAGCACTTCAAACTTACTCCCGCCCAATTTCTGGAATACGAGATTCAGCCCGGTATTTGCCGAAGTCATGGCAGAAGCCTGCGGGCTGAACACAGCCGGCGATACCAGATTACCAAGAGAATGCCCGCCAGCCTTAAGCTCTTTCGTAAAACTATCGGTTGTCACTGTTGAAGTTGCCGAAGAACCCGCCCCGCCGGTCGCATAATCAAAGCCGAAATCTTTGAGTTTGTTCAGGCTGATCTCAACAAGGCGAGTCTCTATCAAGATCTGTTTAGGTTTTACGTCAATACCCTCTATCATCTTTCTTATCCTATCTAAAACAGGAGGTATATCAGAAACGATCATGGTCCGCGAACGGCTATTGACTTCTGATCCTCTGGAGCGCTTTTGCTCAAAGGAGCCGCCAAATCCCCATCCGGCCTGGCCTGTAATCTCCAATATAGTCACCCTGCCGCGCGGCGAGAGTTGCGGCTCAATGGCTTTTTTGGCATCAACCGCATCAATATATTTCAAATCCACGACCTCTGTAACTGTCGGCTGGACCTGAGCTAAGTCCTGTTCCATCTTTCTCTGCGCCGTCAATTTCTCTAACGGAGCCACCATAATGATCCTATCCTGTTTGTCATAGGCATAACCGTATGTCTTTAAGATAACATCCAACGCCCTCTCCCACGGGACATCCGTAATTCGCACGTTCACCGTACCCGTTACTTCCGGGCTGGCCACAATGTTGACACCGCTCTTATAAGAAATGATCTTTAAGACGTCGCGTATATCGGCCTCTTTAAAATCTAAGGTGATAGTCTCAGGCGTCTTGACTACTTCCTCGCCGGCCGCAGCCTCTTTATTAGCCTCTACTAGGCTAACCTCTACGGGCGCAGGAGGGGCCTGGTCCGGGGCCTGCTGGGCTTCTGCCGGAGCAAGTTGGGCCGTGGCAGCAGCGGCGGCTGCCGCTTCTACTGACGCGTTCTTCTCTTGCGCGAACGCTGGATCGCTGAATAGAAAAAAGCTCACCGTGATGAAAAAAATAATAACCGCTAGGCCTGAAAACCTACACCGTTTCATTTATTCCTCCCTTCGTAATTCAAGCTCAACTTTTTGATTATCTTTAATAATAGTCACCTTGTTAGGGTCTATAGAGCTAACGACCGCGTCAGCTATAGGCTCGCCAACCCTTACTAATTCTCCGTTAATAATTGCCATGGAATCACCTTTTTGATCGTACATTATGCCCTCAAGGCACAGGGCAGCGTTTTCCTCAGGTTCAAGATTTAAAAGATACCCCGAAGAAGAGATAAGCGGGACAAATGGGTCCCTCTTGCCCTGATAACTGTATAAATGCTTCTGTTCCTGCGCAAGGGCCCCAACAGCAAAAACCAAAGCCATGCACGCCGCTACCATATAAAAAGAATTCTTTGATCTTAAAAGGTCCATCTAAATATATTAAGCTTTTCTGACGGCCACTTCAAGTATTATTGTGACAGTATGTTTCGTATAATCCTGCTGGTCCATTTGTACCTCAATACTTTTAATGTCAAAAAATATAGGCGAACTCTCAAGCAAGGCCATGAAACGGCCCAGCTGATTAAAACCGCATTTAGCAAAAATAGATATTTTTTTGCGAGAAAAAACCTCCTGACTTTTTAGAGAACCTTTATCGGATAACTTTAGCTCGGCAGTTCCCAGTTCCAGAACAGGCCTTATCTTTAAGATCCTGACCGCGCTGATATCGGCAAATTGAGAAATATTCTCAAGGGCCTTTGGCATATCTCCTTCCGTAAGAACCATCTTGTCCAACTCATCTATCTCTTTTTTCAAGTCGCTTGACCTGTTTTTGAACGTTGAAAGAAACTTGGCATCATCGCGGGTGCTAATTATCCCGGTCTTGAGTTGACCTGCTTCTTTAAACATGCGGCCCACAGATACGAATTGAAACCGTAAAACAAAGACGGCGTCCAAAAAAAACACGGCGGCCGCTATAGCTATAATGATTTTTGCGTCATCTTTAAAACGGGACAAGAGGCCAAGCGCATCATTGACTGCAAAATTCTTCATTTCTTTATTTCTCCTACCACGACAAAATCCACGACGTCGTAGGCCTTGATGGTGCGCCTCTGCACAGAATTAAGTTCTATCTTTGCAAAAAGTGAAACAAACGTCTTGTTGTTCTTAATGTCCTGAAGGAATTTTCCTATTATGGACATCTCGTTCTGCGTGAGAGATACGACGCTGCCCTGTATAATTAGCCCGTCATTTGAATAAGTAAACCGCTCTAACCACAATCCCTTGGGAACTGCCAGCCCAAGGCTTGACAAAAGCTCCGTCATGTTCGCCTTGCGAGAAAGTATGTCCTTCATGGAATTAGCTTTTGCCTCCAGGCCTTTTATTTCTGCCTTAATGGAGACAGAATCCTTGAACTGCAGTTCAACCTTGCCCCAGCTTCCCCTAAGGCTTAATATCTGTATCTTTTTCGCTACGGCCAGCGAGAATAAACACAGGTGCAAAAATATCAAAACAACTATTACGATAAAGATATATATCTTATATGGGAGCATGATCTTACGCTCTGTTATCTTTAAATTGCGCGGTAATAGATTTATAGTAAGCATAATAGCTCTACCTTAACGCGAGGCCCAGGGCGACAGCTAAGAGATCGCTGTTTTTCGCGAACTCCTCCTGGCTTACCGCGGCCTCATACTTCAATTGGCCGCAATAATCTAATCTTTTTATTTCAACGGACAGAAGATGATTAAGGTAATCTTCTATTCCGGAAAGCCTGCTTGTGCCGCCGGTAATGAACATCCTTTCAACAGCCTTATTATTCCTGGCTTCAAAATAATCCAGAGAGACGCGGATCTCGGCTGCCAGATTGTTCAATACGGAATCCCAGATACTCAAAAGCTCCTCTTTCTTTGAACCGGGCTCCAGCTTCATCTTTTCGGCGGCATTGTAATCTATTTCTAAGGACTCAGCCATCTTCTTGGTTATATCGTCTCCTCCGATAAATATATCACGGCTCAGGCAAGAAGCGCCGTCCACCAGAATATTGATATTGGATACTGACTTGCCGATATTTATGACGCCCAAACACGCCCCTTTTTTCGGCTGTCCGCTTATCTCAGTAAAAAAATTAGCAAGCGCCAGACAATCAAGGTCAAGGGCCTTTAAATTCAGGTTGATCTCTTTGGCCAAATTGCATTTTTTCTGTATCAGGTCATTCTTTGCTGCCGCGACCAAGACAGACATCTTTACCTTATCCTTCATCTCGCGCACAACCGCGTAATCTGAAGAGACTTCAGCGAGGCTAAAAGGCACATATTTTTCAATTTCAAACTTCATAGAAGATTCAAGCTCTGTCCTGTTCATAAGAGGCAGCTCAATATACCTTGATACCACACCCTGCCCTGCGACAGAAATAACCGCGCCCTGATCTAAATTGGCATTGGCCTTCACCAAAGCTTTACTTAAGGCGTCCCGATAATTCTTATCCGACACTTTTTCAACGGCAAACCCGAGAACTTTATGGCCTTCTTTTAAGGCCTCAAGCCGCACCATCTTCACCGAATGAGAGCCTATGTCAACACCAAGCGAACCCACCGGAGGCGCGCTCTCAGCCAGAGATTTTGAAAATAGTTCTTTGATCTGCCCGATGATATCTTTAACTAACATATGGAAACCCCAATAGATACTGATGCCTAACCGCTTCGCAGTCACAGTATTAATTCGCCTTAGACAACTTACGTCGCAACCGTTCACACGCTCCGTAAGCTGTAGGCTCATTAACTGTAAAGTTCCAACTGCCTCCACGATAGCAACTGGATTGTCGTCTGCGAACCGTTATTTATAACAAATTGTTCTATGGCATCCATATAGCCGGCGTTATAGGTGACTTTTGCGTTACCCGTAAAATCAGCCTCATCACCTGCCCAGATGCCGCCGTTTACATTTAAAGAATTTCCGCCGCCCTTAAGCTCAAATTTACCTGTTGAATATATGCAACCGTTCACGGTGACGTTACCTGTGATCGTCGTATCGGTCGTTACAGAGGGGTCTGTCAAAACGTTACCAACAACAATGAAAAAACCGCCTGCCGTAAGGTTGCCGGACAACGTCATATCTCCTTCCACATAAACCACGTTGGGTGTATTCGTGGCCTGATCATACCAAAAACTCGTCGGAAAAGCAGCTCCACTGGCCAAACGAGCTGCATCGTACAGGTTGCCCTGGAGACTAGCAGCTGCACGCATTGCAGCAAAATCAAATTGTGCCAAAGGAGAAATAGTTATGTCGTGCGTCACCGTTCCTACAACACGTCCGGCATTCTCAATCTCATCCGCGTAAACAACGTTACCTGTTACATCATAGCTACTACCCGAAAATTCCACATTTCCTGCTGAATAGATAGCATTGTCATAGAACGAAGGTGGCGGAGGATTAGCAGAAACCCTTGCAACGCCTTCAGCCTTACATGTCTGCCTTAAGACCCCTGAACTAACTGTCTTCTGCGGTACATAACTCGCAACCACAATATTTCTCAAAGATGACCCGATATCAACTACGGTAGTCTCATATTGCCCTATCACCGTTGAATCGCGAGACACTGATACGGGTGTACCTGCTGTACCGCTATAACTTGAACTTGACTTTAAAGCTGCCAACGCGCTATCCATGCCTGCTTCAGCCACATAGAATGCTTCACCCCGCTGCTTAGTGATCTCAAAGGCCTTCCTCTCAAGAATGCTGTGAGCGATAACGCTCGCGCTTAGGCTTAAAAGAATAAATATAACGGCGTAAACAAATATCAGAACAGACCCTTTTTTATTAAGCATTTTTTCCTCTT
>JAZDLG010000037.1:0-4209 GCA_043802125.1 Candidatus Omnitrophota bacterium | reverse complement strand
GGCCAGATCATTTATTACTGCGGGCCTACGCGCACTCCGCCCGGAAAAGCGATAGGTTCTTGCGGCCCTACGACGAGCGCGCGTATGGATAAGATGACCGAGCCTTTGCTAACCTGCGGGATAAAGGGCATGATAGGAAAGGGCAGGCGCAGCGAAGAGGTCCGAAAGCTGATCAAAAAACATAAAGCCGTCTATTTTTTGGCAACAGGCGGGGCCGGCGCTTTTCTGTCAAAGCGGGTCTTGTCTGTAAAGCCAGTCTGTTTTAAAGAGCTTGGCCCGGAGGCGATCTACAGGATCCGCGTTAAAGACTTTCCTTTGATAGTCGGCATTGATTCCCAAGGCACTGATATTTTCAAGAGAGGTAGATAATGATGAGACAGGATGGCCGCGGGCATAGTATCATGCGTAAGGTGATAGTTACCAGGAAATATTTAAAACACGCCGAAGGCTCGTGTCTTATAGAGATCGGCGATACAAAAGTTATTTGCTCTGCCAGCCTGGAAGAGGGTGTGCCGCCATTCTTAAAAGGCAAGGGAGAAGGTTGGGTTACTGCCGAATACGGCATGCTGCCGCGTTCATGTTCTCAGCGCGTGAACCGCGACCGGTCTAAGTCAGGCAGGGTCTTTGAGATACAGCGCCTTGTAGGCAGGTCTTTACGCTCAGTTGTCGCGATGAAAGAATTAGGCGAGAGAACTATTTATATAGATTGCGATGTTTTGCAGGCAGACGGCGGCACCAGGACCGCTTCTATAACTGGAAGTTTTATAGCGCTCGTGGATTGCCTTAACACGATGAAGAAGAAGGGGATGATGTCCAGGATCCCCATAACTGAATTTGTAGCTGCGACCAGTGTAGGTATAGTGGAGGGCTCAAAAATACTTGATTTGAGCTATGAAGAAGATTCAAAGGCAGACGTGGATTTAAACGTTGTCATGGTATCAAGCGGTGATTTTATTGAGATCCAGGGAACGGCTGAGCGCAAACCTTTTTCAAGGCAGGAGCTGGATGAATTGCTGGAGATGGCTAAGGCCGGCATAGGATCGCTCATTAGTATGCAGAAGGACATGTTGAAAGACGTGAAGTAAAATATGCGTGCCCGCTTAGAACTTTTAGTCGCTACCAGAAATAAAAAAAAATTAAAAGAGATTAAAGAGATACTCTCAGGTATGAAGCTTAAAATAACCTCTCTGGCTGATTATAAAGATATGCCTTTTATTGTAGAAAATGGCAGGACTTTCGCGCAGAACGCCATCATTAAAGCTTCCACTATAGCTAAATTCACAAATAAACTTGTGTTAGGCGAGGACTCAGGGCTCCAGGTGACGGCCCTGGGCAATAGGCCGGGGGTATATTCGGCGCGTTACTCAGGAACCGGGGCAACGGATAAAAGGAACAATTCAAAGCTTATTCAAGAACTTAAAAACGTGCCCTTGAAAAAACGGACAGCCCGCTATCAATGCAGCGTGGCCTTGGCTGATCCATGTGGCCTTATAGGTGTTGTCTCAGGGCAGTGCGATGGGATAATAGGTTTTAGCCCGAAAGGTCATTTTGGCTTTGGTTATGATCCGTTATTCGTTATTGAGAAATACGGCAAGACTTTTGCCCAACTGGGGCCTGAGATAAAACACACGATGAGCCATCGTTACAAGGCACTGGCGAAGTTATACCTCCTTATGGAACGATATTTGAAAAGATCTCGCCAAGTTTCTTCATAATGTTCTCGGCGATAGGCTGAAGTTTGTATTTAGGTTCTTTGACCGTGCCTGTTACTCTTATGGCGGTCAATCCGGCAGCTTTACTGATGGTTTCCGCACCGGGTATGGAGACCTGCGTGTTCACAAGAAAATCCAGCGTCCCGTCAAATGATATCTTCCCTTCGGCTATAAGGCCCATCTCCGGCCCTAAAAGCTCCAGGTTATTTGTAGCAGCGTAACCGTCAGAAATAGAAAAGTCGCCCTGCGCGCGGGTAAAAACTATATTGCTGAATTTTGATATAAACAGGAAGTTGCCCAGGCCTTTTAACGGATTGAATTCTCCTACGTTGCCGTTTTTAATGACGAATGCGCCGTTGCCTTTTAGGTTGTTTAAATTGCTGTCTTTGCCCTGGATGGATATATTTAACGCCGCTGTTCCGTAAAAATTGCCCTCTTTCATGGGCAGGTTAAGTTTCAAGAGCGATAGATCTATATCCTGCAGGATACCTTTTGCAGAGTAAGTTATTGCATTATCCAAAAAGTTGATATGGCCTTTTATAAGGCCCTTGCCGCCGTAGGCGTCGAAATACAGGCCGTTGATAAAACCTTGCCTCTGGGCCTGGGTATAGTTTAACGCTACATTTTTTATTGTATAGTCCAGGCATTTCAGGGCCTTGCTACGGCCTACTGCTTTTGCATTCCAGCTTTTATAATTTTTTACAGGGCCGAAGGCCTCAACATCAAGAATGCATTTCCCTTCGTATTTTGATCCCGCTATGTCTGATATGTCTAAGAGCACGGATCCCCGCAGGTCTATGTTTTCTTTTGAGCTGTCAAACTGCCCTTTTATGTTTAACCCGGAGTTTTTAAATTGCCCCTTTAGAGAGGTAATCTGCAAAACACTACCATCTTTTATAAACTCCGATTGAAGTTTTAATATTTTACCTACGATCATGGCGTTGACAACGGGGGTATTGAAGTTTTTGAGCTGCCCGTCAAAACTATAAGTCTCATTCAGATATTTGACGGCGTCAATGTGCCATTGGATGTTTTGGTTTGCTAGATCAAATTTGAGGCGGCCTGACTCCGTTTCAAATTTCAAATCTTTGTCCGGCAGGGATATGTCCATGTTTTCTAATTTGGCCTCTCCGGATATTGAAGGCGAGGTTTCAGCTGCCAGGTCTGATTTTACGTGGATCTTGACATCTGTTGTTCCCGAAATATCAAAAGCCGGCAGTTTGATATCCTTGGGCAGGAGGGAGGGTAGTTTTTGCAGGTCTAAAATGCCGCTTAGATCAAGGTCAAGTATATTTTGTTTTATCTTACCTTCGGCTGTTATCGTTGATCCAAGGGCTTTGAACTCAGACTTCTCAATGATTACGTCGTTGTCTTTAAATTTCAGGCTTGATGTAATGTCGGATACTGTGCCGATTGTTTTGATGCCGGATATCTCCGCGCTTTTTATTTTAGCTGTCCCTTCGTAAGAGAAAACTTTTTCTTCCTGAGGCTGGAAAGGGAGGGTCAACCGGACGTCGCTTTCTAATGCCCCGTTTTGGAGCGTTAGCGAGTCTTTTTCGGCTTTTATGCCCGAGAGATTGATATTGCCTGAGATTTTTGCGATATTGTCCTTCGCATTGATCTCCACGGCCACTGACACAAGGCCCGAGGCATCACGCAAAGTTATACCTTTGTTTTGTACGCTAGCGCCCTGGACGCTGAATTGGGCGTTGATCTTTGAATCGTTGTTGGTCCTGCCATAGTCGGCTTTAAGCTCTGTCAGAGCGCCGCTATCTAACCATGGTGTTAGGACCTTTAAGTATGGCGCGTAAGTCTTTGTGTCAAAGTTTTTGGCCGAAAGGTTCGCGGCGATATTCTGATTTGCGTAAAAATATGAGGCTTTGACAGATATGTTCGTCTTTTTTGTGTCTTTTATAAGCTCAATATCGGCCTGCGCATTTATTTTGTTCCACGATAGGCCGCATAATAAGTCATTTAATTTCAGAGTCATAAAAACAGGCGCCTGAAAAGAGCCGTCCGTAAAAGTTATCGCAGAGTTTTTGATACTTAAACTTTTTACAAGAAAATCAGGCGCTTTGTTTTCGGTCTGTGTTTTTGGCTTATTGATAAGATACGAGATGTTTAAGGTGCTGTCTTTTCTGCGTATCAGATCCAGGCGCAGAGAGTCAAGCTTTATGGACGGCACTATGATCTTTCTTTCCTTTAATAAAGGCAAGATAAGAAATGACGCGGATGCTTCTTTTACGGAGCAGAGTTCTTTTTTGGGGTCATCTTTATCAAATAATACAAGGTCATTGGCGACTAAGCCGCGCAAGATGTTGAAACGCAGTTTTCCGAGCGTGACTCTTCCTTTGGGGATGTTTGATAGCCCTGAGACGATCTTTTTTTCTACAAATGTGGGCAGGAGTACTTTATTTACGTAATAGAGGCTGCCTGCGAGCCCAAGCAAAAGCGCGGCAAGAACGATAAAGATGATTTTTCTTTTCATTAACTCTCG
>JAZDLG010000016.1:0-2712 GCA_043802125.1 Candidatus Omnitrophota bacterium | reverse complement strand
GTTGAGATAGAAATAAAAGAAGTGCAGGACAGGCTAGGCGAACAGAAGGTGACGCTGGAGTTAGACCAGGCGGCCAAAGACTTTCTCATAGAGAAAGGTTTTGACCCTGTTTTCGGAGCCAGGCCGATTAAACGGATTATTCAGCGTTATATAGAAGACCCTTTGGCTGAAGAGATCATAGCCGGCAGGACAAAAGAAGGCCTGCATATCAAGGTCACGCATCTACCAGGCAAACAATAGCTGGCGTTAATGACGGCATGACTTGCGGAGCGAAGCGAACGTTAAGTCATTTGCCGGAATTAATCCCGTGACTGCGAAGCGTTTAGTCATCGGGATCTATGTAGGTAATGTTACTTAAAGGCGCTCAATATGTTTTTTCTAAAGAAAAGTTTTTATATCGCGCTCGGCGAAAAGGTGACGACGTTTGTCTATTTTTTCGGCGGGCTCTTTAGCCTGACTTTTCAAACGCTTTCCTTGATTCACGGAAAACCGCTGGGTGTAAGGCGCATTTTTGAACAAGCCAAGAAGATCGGCGTGGACTCCCTGCCCATTGTTTCGCTCGTCTCGTTCTTCATAGGCATGATATTAGCCCTTCAGACCGCTTACATCATGCAGAAGATGTCTTCTGAGATCTATATCGCCAGCATTGTCGCCGTGTCGCTGACACGCGAATTAGGCCCTGTCATCACGGCTCTTATAGTGGCCGGCCGCTGCGGCGCCGGCATCACCGCTGAATTGGGCACCATGACGGTCACCGAACAGGTTGACGCGCTTGCCACCCTGGGTTCTAACCCAGTAAAATATCTGGTCGTGCCTCGTTATCTGAGCCTGACCATCATGATGCCCATACTGACGCTTTTTGCCAATGCCATAGGTATCTTCGGAGGGTATCTGATAGGCGTATACCACTTAAGCATCCGTTCCAGTTTATATATGAACATGACGTTTCAGACGCTGGTCTATAAAGATATTTTTACAGGCCTTATCAAGACCATATTTTTCGGCATGATCATAGCTATTATCGCCTGTTATGAAGGTTTAAATGTAAGGGGCGGGGCTGAAGGTGTAGGAAAAGCGACTACGAGGTCAGTGGTCAATACTTTTATTATGATCATTGCCGCGGATTGCTTTTTTACGGCATTATTTTATTTTTTCTGGAGCTGATAGAATATGGCAATGATAGAGTTGGTGGATGTCTCAAAAAATCTGGCCGGAAAACAGGTTTTAGACCGTATGTCACTGACTGTTGAGGAAGGCGAGACAAAGGTCATAATCGGCAGGTCGGGTGTAGGCAAAAGCGTTACTTTAAAACATATAGTCCGTCTTATGGAACCGGATGCGGGCGCGGTCCGCGTAGACGGTAAAGACGTTCTTTCAATAAAAGGAAAAGAACTTAATGAACTGCATATGCAGATAGGCCTGGTTTTCCAGGGGGGCGCGCTTTTTGATTCTTTGACAGTGGGCGAAAATGTCGGATTTATTTTACATGAGCATATGAGTGTCCCGCAGAACGAGATAGGTAAACGTATCAAGGAATCACTCGCGCTCGTAGGGCTTTATGGTATTGAGAATTATATGCCGGCGGATCTTAGCGGCGGCATGAAAAAACGCGTGGCGCTCGCGCGCGCCATCTGCACGCGGCCCAAGATCATCCTTTACGATGAACCGACAACCGGCGTGGACCCCATAACCGCCGACGCCATCAATCTTTTGATAGATGAACTTCACGATAAACTGAAAGTTACGTCTATAGTTGTCACGCATGATATGCGCAGCGCCTATAAAGTGGCAGACCGGATAGCCATGCTTTATGATGGTAAGATAATCGCCGAAGGTACGCCTGATGAGATCAGGTATTCCCATAATCCATATGTGCACCAATTTATCACGGGCGCCGCGCACGGCCCTATCACCGAGGGACAGAGTTCTATTATAAAGAATATAGACTAAACAGGAGAGGCTCTATGGCTGAGAAGTCCAAAGCTCTGGAATTGAAAGTCGGCATATTCATCTTTATCGGCCTTGTTGTCCTGGCCTGGTTTGTGCTTTTGATCGGCGGTTCCAAACTGATGAGGGTCGGATATAACATCAAAGTGATCTTTGGCTTTGCTAACGGTATCAAGGTGGGAGCGCCGGTGCGCGTGGCCGGAGTTGACAAAGGAGAGGTCAAAGAGATCAAGTTGACCTATGACAGCAAGGGCCGTTCAAAGGTGATTATCAAGGCCTATATGGATGTTGATACAGTGATACCCAGGGATTCCCGCGCTTGGGTCAACACGCTTGGCCTCATGGGAGAAAAATACCTGGAGGTTATCCCAGGCACAGATTACAGATACATTTTATCCGAGGAAGGTTATCTTTTAGGCGAAGACCCGACTTCCGTTCAGGAAGTGACGGACTTGGCGAAGGATATAGCCTTGCAGGCTAAGTCCATGATGGGCAGCTTAAAGGAGACTATAGACATATTGAATCCTATCTTAAAGAACATAAATGAAGGTAAAGGCACAGTAGGTAAATTATTCACTGATGACAGGCTTTATACGAATATTGAAGAGATGTTCGCTGACTTAAAGAAACACCCTTGGAAATTATTGTTTAGGCCCAGAGAGGCTCGAGTTGAGAAAAGACAGCAGTGAAGATTGTTCAAAAAACCAAAATAGCGTTTATCTGCCAGAGTTGCGGTTTTAGCTCACCGAAGTGGTCAGGCAAGTG
>JAZDLG010000012.1:0-2707 GCA_043802125.1 Candidatus Omnitrophota bacterium | reverse complement strand
CGGAATAACCTGATCTATGCCTGATTTGACATTATAACAGCCTTTGAAAACCCCTCCTGAACACGAGCATGTACCTACCGCGATGACGAACTTAGGCTCTGCCATCTGTTCATAAACGCGGACAAGGCGGTCCTGGACCTGTCTTGTCACAGGGCCCGAGCAGACAAGCACATCCGCGTGCCGCGGCGTGCCTTTGAGCACGATACCGAAGCGCTCTATGTCGTAGCGAGGCGTAAGCGCCGCGATGATCTCAATGTCGCAGGCATTACAGGCGCCGGTATTAAAATGGATTATCCACGGCGATTTGATGCGCGCCCACGTCACAATTTTCTTTACTATACCCATGTCAATTCTCGCCCATATGTTATTTCCTCAATAGAATAGACAAGCCCAACACAGCGCCGAGTACATAGACAAGCGCCATGGCAAAAGAAGCGAATGTCTCTTTAGGGATAGTGGCCATGACCAAGGTCGCCACATGCGCCAGCGTAAAAAAGAAAGCAAACGCAAAAAAAGCGCTATAGTCCGGCTGGGCGAAGTTATTATAAGTATCCTCTCCGCACGCGTAAGGTTTCTGTGAGCCGTCGCTTTTCTTTGATACGCGCAAGGCCAGGCCGGACAACAAACGCGTCACTGACCAGACCGCGATAAAAACTATTGTGAAAGCCACAGGCGGCATAAGCAAAAATTTACTCATTTTAATTTCGCCTCATCAAGTTACTCCTTCTACCCTTTCAAATTCCTCAAGTCCCTGACATCCAGAGATTTGTTATGCTGATATACGTTCAAAATGACGCCTGCTGCCACGGTCATGACCACCACTTCAATGACAATAAGTGTTATGACCAGGGCCTGTGCCAGCGCCATATGCCCGCTCACATATCCTGCGACCACGATCAAAAGCGTAACCGCCTTAATAAGAAGTTCAACACCTATAAGGGCCCTTATCAGGTTATGCGTGGCCAACAGGCAATAAAACCCGATGATAAAAAGAAGAACGGCAAAGATGCCGCAGGTCCAAAAAAGCTGTGACATCTCATTAGGCATCTTTAGGCCTCTCTTTCAATAATATCACAACGCCGAAAACGCCGGTGAGTATTATGATGATCTGGCCAAATACGTCAAGCTGCCTTAAATTCCACAAAACCATGCGCGCATCTTGTTCTAACTCAGGCCCGGGCAGCTCCAGCGCTAACTTCGCCGGAAAAAGGCTTAAAGCTATTCCCGCCAAAACGACGAGCAGCGGCAGATACCAGAAACGCGAGATCCTCTCCTTCATGTGCTGCAGAGTCTCCTGCTTTGATAAAGGCTGGGTCAGGCTGATGGTAGATATAAAAAGCACGGAGATAAGGCCGGCGCAAACTGACAATTCAAAAACAGCCGCCAGCGGAGCCATGAACCTGAACATAATAACTGTTAAAAGCGCGGACGTTAATGCCAGGCCTATTGCTGAACGAAGCAGGCTCCTTGTCATCATCGTCCACAAGGCCGCGGCTATCAAAACTATCAAAATAAAAATATTCATCTTATAGGCATCCCTAAAATATAAGCAGCCGGGAAAATAAAAACCTTCAATATATACGGAAAAAATAGGCCTGCGCCTATTATGATCGCTGAAAGAACGACTGCTGCCAGGCTCAAAGAAAAAGGCGCCTCTTGGACAGAACTGCTTGAGGCATCAGGGTTGCCGAAAAATATTTTGCGCTGCATGGTAAGAAGATATCCTAATGTCACCACACTTGCCAATATCGCGATAGTCGCGTAACCATAATAGCGTGACATCCAAAGAGCCACTATTATCATGAACTTGCTCCAGAACCCAGCAAGAGGCGGAATACCGGCAGCTGAAAGGCTAGCCACTATAGAAGCTGTGCCTGTCAAAGGCATACGAGCTGCAAGGCCTGACATCTTGTCCATATCTTTTAAACCCGTCTGTTTTTCTACTGCGGCGGCATTTACGAAAAGCAACGACTTAAAAATGGCGTGGTTAAAAATATGAAAGACCGCCCCCGCGATACCCAGCGTTGTGCCGCAGCCAAAACCTAAAACGATATAACCGACCTGGCTGATTGAAGAATACGCAAGCATCCTTTTAAAATCTTTCTGCGTCATGGCCGCAAAAGCCCCGACGACTATTGAAAAGACTCCCACCAGCATAAGCACCTGTTTTAAAGACGGCCCGAAGCCAAACACAGCGCTGACTAACCTCAAGATCGTATAAATACCAACGGTCTTAGTGACTATGCCTGCCAACAATATTGATACAGGCGCGGGAGCCGAGGAATACGCGTCTGGAAGCCAGCCGTGAAAAGGCATAAGCCCGCCCTTGATAAAAAGGCCGCAAAGGAAAACGGCTATGGCGAACATCGCCAGATAAACATCCGGCGAGGCTTTAAGCGAGCCTGCGACAACCGCAAAATCAGTGCTGCCCGCAATGACTAAAAATAAGGCGATTGACGAGAGCATCAAAACCGTAGCCACAGTTGATAAGACGATGTATTTGAACGCGCCCTCCAAAGCAGAGATGCCCTTGTCAAAAGCAATCAAAACAAAAGAAACAATAGCTGTTATCTCAAGAAAGATGTAAAGCGAAAATATATCCTGCACCATGGCAATGCCGTTCATCCCGGCAAGGGCTATGAGCAGGAGATTTGCAAAATTAAATCTTTGCTCTTTGTCCTCTATCATCGCGTTTCCTGCCAAGAGC
>JAZDLG010000005.1:0-6781 GCA_043802125.1 Candidatus Omnitrophota bacterium | reverse complement strand
TGGAGTAAGGCCGTTGAAGTATTACACTCATCAAATAACTTTCCTGAATTTACAGGGCGCGTTTGCCCCGCGCTTTGCGAGTCTGCCTGTGTTTTGGAGATAAACGACGATCCTGTGACTATAAGGCAAAACGAGATCGCTGTTATTGAATGGGGATTTAAAGAAGGTGTTATTAAACCTTACGTTGCGAAACATAAGACAGGCAAGCGCGTAGCTGTCATAGGTTCGGGGCCCGCGGGTTTAGCGGCTTCCCGGCAATTGACGCACGCCGGCCATGACGTCGTACTTTTTGAAGCTGACGATAAAGCAGGAGGCATTCTTAGGTACGGTATCCCTGATTTTAAATTAGAGAAATGGATAATCGACCGCCGCCTTGATCTGCTGAAGAAAGAAGGCTTAAAAATTGAGACAGGCGTATTTGTGGGCAAAGACATGCCCGCAGATGCGCTCACAAAAGAATTTGACGCGGTATGCATTACTATCGGCTCGCGCGTCGGGCGCGATATAGACGTTCCCGGCAGAGGCCTGAACGGGATCCATTTTGCCATGGATTATCTTATACAGAGCAATCTGGGAAAAGGCAATATTACGGCCAAAGATAAAAACGTCGTGATCATCGGAGGCGGGGATACGGGAGCTGATTGCGTGGGCACAGCTAACCGCCAACGCGCTAAAAGCGTGACACAAATAGAAGTCTTGCCTGAGCCGCCGTTATGCAGGACAGAAGATATGCCTTGGCCGACGCATCCTAAGATCTTAAAGACATCCACTTCTCATGAAGAAGGATGCGTCAGAAAGTGGAGTATCCTGACGAAAAAATTTTCCGGGGATAAAGGCCGCGTGAAAAAACTGTATGCAACTGAGATTGATAAAAATATGAAGGAAATTTCAGGCACGGAGTTTGAATTGGAAGCAGACTTAGTTATTTTAGCCATGGGTTTCACGCATCCGCAACATGCGGGCCTGGTTGCTGATCTTGGCCTGACTTTGGCTCCGCGCGGCACCATTTACGTGGATAATAATTATATGACGTCTAAGGCAGGTATCTTTGCTGCCGGAGATGTCAGCCGCGGAGCGTCACTCGTAGTCTGGGCTATTTATGAAGGCAGGAGCGCGGCGAGAGAAATAGACAGATACCTCATGGGCTCAACCAATTTGCCTTAGCCTGTCAGGAATTGTAGCAGGGTACTTTGTTTTCCTGTATGAAAGCGCAGATATCTGCTTTTGAAATACTCCCCACCTCGGTAAATTCCAATCCTATGCGGTAACGGGACGAATAAGGTTCTTTGGTAGACCAAGTTATTCTGGCTATGCCGTATATTGGCTGCGGCCTGTTTTTTAGCTTTACCTCAAAATGCAGGTGGGTGCCTACAGGCACAGGCCCGTCTACGATAAAGCTGATACCGCCCTCGCTGATATCACAGGTCACGCTGTTAGTAAAACGGTCTGAATTGAGAAAGCGGTATTCAATGGGCGAGGATGTTTTTATCCTGCGGAATTGCCTGCGTTCGCTTCCCTGGTCATTAATAAAAAAAGCCACAGTAAACCTCCTACTTACTTGAGGCCCGTGGCTAACAAAAACATAACATATAATAAACGATTTTTCAAGTGCGTGGTTCTGGTGTATAATAAAGCCCATGAGCATAGTGACAAAAAAGGGCGATAGGGGCAAGACGTCTTTATTTTTAGGCGGTGTTGTGGCTAAGGATGATCCTCGCGTGGAGCTTGAAGGCGTGCTTGATGAACTCTGTTCATATCTTGGGGTTTGCAAAAGCCTGGTAAAGAGTGCTTCTGTTAAAAAGCAGCTTGAGTTAATACAGAAAGACCTTTTCGTGATAGGCGCTGAAGCCGCTACAGCCTCGCGTTTCTTAAAAAAACTCAACCGCCGCGTTTCAAAAGCTGATAATGAACGGCTTGAGAAGCTTATAGAAGAGATTGAAGCTAAAAGAAGGCCCCAAGACCGCACGTTCATCTTGCCGGGAGAAAATACAGTTTCAAGCGTTTTGGATGTTTCCAGGACTATCGCCAGGCGCGCTGAGCGAAGAGCGGTAAGCCTTATAAATAAAAGCATATTAAAAAACCCCTACATCCTCATATACCTTAACAGGCTTTCTGATCTACTATATTTGTTTGCCAGAAAGTGCGAAAGATAATCCCATCATACTAAAAGTCAAGGCTGTCATATTTGATATGGACGGCGTTGTCACCAACAGCATGCCGGAACATTTACGCGCATGGAGGAAGATTTTTTCCGATGAAGGTATCCTTGTAACGCACTTGGATGTTTACGCGCGGGAGGGCCAGCCTGGTAAGAACACCGTGCGAGAGCTGTTTAAGGCATATGGTAAGCCCTACACGCCCGATATTGCTGAAGCAATTTTAGAAAAAAAAGAGAGATTATTTAAAACGATAGTCAAGCGTCGTTTTATACCCGGCTCGCGAAGATTTTTAAAGGGGTTGGCTGATAAAGGTTTTATCCTGGCGTTGGTCACAGGGACTTCACGGCATGAGGCAAAGAGGATATTGCCCGGGCATATCTGGGACCTATTCAGCGTTATAATAACTGGTGATGATGTCAGGCGCGGTAAGCCTTTTCCGGAGCCTTTCCTAAAATCTTTAAAGAAACTCCGCCTTAAACCGGACAGGGCTGTTGTGATCGAAAACGCGCCGTTTGGCATAGAGTCTGCCAAGCGCGCTGGCTTAAAATGTATCGCCCTTGCGACCTCACTGCCCAAAAGCTATTTAAAAGGCGCTGATCTGGTGTTTCCTTCCTTCAAAGAGCTGCAAAAGAAAGTGGTCTTTTTAGTGCACTAAAAAGACCACTTTCTTGGCGCGCTAAACACGATTGACGCTCACCCTTTTTATTGATAAGATAAGGCCTTGAGCTGTACAAAAACCTAAATAGATACTGATGCCTAACCGCTCCCGCTTGCGCGGGATTTCACTGGATGCGCCTTTGGCGCGCATTAAGGTGCTCAATTCGCAGGCACAGTATTTCCCGCTTACGCGGGATTTCGTTGCATAAACATTATGGTGCTCAAAATTCGCAGCTGTGGGCTCATTTAAATGAAGAGATATGAGTTTCTTGAGCATACGGCGGACGTGGCGGTTCGGGCCTACGGCGGTTCGTTAAAAGAGCTGTTTACCTCAAGTGCTTACGCCATGTTTAGCGTGCTTGTCTCAAAGAAAGGGAACAGGCCGGCCCCCGTATTAAAAGAAGTCATTATCAAAATAGAAGAAGAGGAGTTAGAAGACTTACTTAAGAGCTGGCTTGACGAGCTGCTTTTTTATTTCTCATCGCAGCGTCTTATACTGCACAGGATCAAGGCGCTTGCTATTAAGGATCATTCGTTGGAAGCAAATGTCTTATTAGAGACTTTTGACGAAGATTACTTTGAGAGCGCCAATGAGATAAAGGCCGTCACTTACCACGAGTTAAAAGTGGAGAGAATAAGGAACAGGTGGCAGGCGCACATTATTTTTGACGTGTAGATGTCGAGGTCCGACCTCGGCGTTCGGGGCCGAGGTCCGACCTCGGGAATTGATGACTTATGTCAGAGCTTTGGCAGGGGCCTTTAGAAAAAATAGACGATTATCGCTGGCGCATTCCGCAGAGTTATAAGAAAGGCATGCGCGTGGACGGTATTATTTACGCGGATGAGAAACTCTTGCGGGATATCCGCCATGACAAGGCGCTTGAGCAGGTTGCCAACGTCGCTTTTCTGCCGGGCATTGTCAAGGCTTCGTTAGCCATGCCGGATATTCATTGGGGCTACGGATTTCCCATAGGCGGTGTTGCAGCAACTGATATAGAAAAAGGCGGTGTTGTGGCTCCTGGGGGGATCGGTTTTGATATTAATTGCGGGGTTCGGTTGATGCGTACGAATCTGACGGAAAAAGACGTTAGGCCGAGACTCAAAGATCTGGTCGTAGGTTTATTCAATACGGTCCCTGCGGGAGTGGGTTCAGAGGGCGATATCAGGGTTTCTTCGAAAGATGAGAAGGATATCCTTTTGCGGGGCGCAGGTTGGGCTGTCAAAAAAGGTTTTGGCATAGAAGACGACCTGGATATGACCGAAGAGCGGGGCGCTATAGAAGGCGCTGACCCCGAAGCTGTATCCGAACGCGCTTATGCCAGAGGAAAGTCGCAATCAGGGACACTTGGTTCAGGCAACCACTTTTTAGAGATCCAGGTCGTGGATCAGCTTTATGATGCTGACTTAGTCAATGCCTTTGGGCTGGAGCTGGGCCAGGTCGTGGTTATGATACACAGCGGTTCGCGGGGTCTGGGGTATCAGGTATGCGACGATTCTATTAAGACCATGTTGAAGTGCCTGACAAAATATAATATAAATGTAGACGACAGGCAATTGGCGAGCGCTCCTGTCAATTCTTCTGAAGGCAAAGAATATTTAGGCGGTATGCGCGCTGCCGCGAATTACGCCTGGAACAACAGGCAGTGTCTTATGCATTTGACGCGCCTGGCTTTTGAGAAGGTTTTCAGCTCATCCTGGGAAAAACTCGGGATGTTCCTTATCTACGACGTGGCGCATAATATAGCTAAAATAGAAAAACACGTTGTAAACGGTAAAGAACGCTTATTGTGCGTCCATCGTAAGGGTGCTACCCGCGCTTTTGGCCCGGGACACGCTGCCTTGCCTGACAAGTATAAAAAGACCGGCCAACCTGTGATCATACCCGGAGATATGGGGCGCAATTCATATCTTCTTGTAGGGACAGAAAAAGCAATGGAAGAAACTTTCGGCACAACATGCCATGGGGCGGGCCGCCTCAAATCCAGGCATGAGGCCAAAAGGACCGTTGAATATCATCAATTGCTCAAAGAACTTGAAGCCAAGGGTATTGTTGTGATGGCTAGCGGACACGGAACAATAGTTGAAGAAGCGCCGTCAGCGTATAAGGATGTTAATGAAGTCGTAAATGTCGTCCATAACGCGGGGTTAGCTCATCGCGTAGCGAGGATGAGGCCCATTGGGGTCATTAAGGGATAGGAGCCTTTATGTTGGATATCAGATTTATCAGGGAAAACACACAGCTGGTCAAAGGGTCGCTTGAAAAAAGAGGCTATAAGTTCAATCTTGATGAAGTCATAGCGTTAGATGAAGAGCGGCGTAAGATCATGTTGGAACTAGACGAGTTACGCCGTCAGAAGAATGAGGCTAATGACGCTATCACCGCCATTATTAAAGAAAAGAAAGACCCGAAAGAAAAAATTGCTTCTATGAAAGGCGTGGCTGCAAAAACGGACGAGTTTGAGGCGAAGCTCCGCGTCAGCGAAGAAGAGCTTTCAAAATTATTGATGGTTATTCCCAATGTCGTCCATGAGTCCGTACCTGTCGGCGGCCCAAAAAATAACAAGGTAGTGCGTCAGTGGGGAGAGGTAAAGAAGCTGGATTTTAATGCGCGGCCGCATACCCAGATATGCGAATATCTGGGTATCGTTGATTTTGCCAGGGGCGCTAAGATCGCGGGATCTAATTTCATCCTTTATAAAAAGGCAGGCGCGCGATTAGAGCGGGCGCTCATCAATTTTATGGTGGACCTGCATACCTCAAAGCACGGCTATCAGGAAATGTGGCCGCCGGCTTTGGTGAACAGGGCGAGCATGACAGGCACGGGCCAGCTGCCGAAATTAGAAGAGGATATGTATCGCTTAAAGGACGAAGACCTTTTTCTTATCCCGACGGCTGAAGTTCCTGTGACCAATATCCACCGCGATGAGATCCTGGATGAAAAGGATCTTCCGATCTATTATACCGCTTATACACCGTGTTTTAGGCGCGAAGCCGGCTCCTACGGCAAAGACACTAAAGGCTTGGTGCGTATCCATCAGTTTGATAAAGTGGAAATGGTAAAATTCGTCAAACCAGAAGATTCTTTTGACGAACTTGAAAAATTAGTGGCTAATGCCGAGGCGGTGCTTCAGGCTTTAGGCCTGACGTATCGCGTGGTGATGCTTGCATCAGGCGATATAAGTTTTGCCGCAGCCAAGTGTTATGATCTTGAGGCCTATGCTCCCGGGTTAGACGCCTGGCTTGAAGTCTCAAGTTGTTCTAATTTCTTGGACTTTCAGGCGCGCAGGGCCAATATTCGCTTTCGCGGCAAAGAAACCAAAAAAGTGGAATTTGTCCATACGCTCAACGGTTCAGGGGTCGCGCTAGCGCGCACGGTCATCGCAATTTTAGAGAACTATCAACAAAAAGACGGCAGCGTCATTATCCCGGAAGTTTTGCGGCCGTATATGGGAGGCTTGGAAAAAATTGAAAGATAAATTATTAAGCATTTTGAAATTTATTCTGGCGGTTTTGCTTCTGCCTATTGTCATCGGCGTCACAAAGTCATTTTTTGAGAACCTGCGGGCCATGGATGCGTCTGTATCTTTTTCGTTCGGCTGGGGTGTGGTCGCGTACCTTATCCTGCACATATTGCTTTATGAGCCCACACAGGTCTTTGACGCAAGCCAAAAGATGACGGAGAGAACAATAGGTTTTCTTTCGCCCTGGGCCAAGGTCGCAGGGTTCTGCGTGCCGTTCTTTACGATATTATCATTTATCATTTATTATTTTGCCTCACTCGTATGGAAGGAGGCTGATCTGTTGCCGTATTTTTCGTTCTTCGCATCCTTTACGTTCACGATGCATATGGTAATGACTGCGAATTCCCTGAAAAAGAAGCAGCCGGGCTGGCTCAAAGAGAACTATTTTTTCTCCATCTTTATTATCTATATAGTAAATATGCTTATAGTCGCCGGAGCCTTTGC
>JAZDLG010000030.1:0-6494 GCA_043802125.1 Candidatus Omnitrophota bacterium | reverse complement strand
TTATCTTTATAAGCCCCTGAAAAGCGATGAGGTCCATTTCAAGGCAAGGCATGCCCTGGATTACGCGAAATTCGTTTCCAACAACATACGTTCGCAAAGGGGAGTAGAAGAGAGGAACCTCTCTTTACAGAAACAAAACCTCCTTTTGGCCAAGCGCATTGAAGAGAGCACAAAAAATCTGACGAGGCTCTACGAAGACCTGAAAGAGACATACATGCGCACTATAAAGGCCCTGGCGCACGCGATTGATGCCCGGGACCACTACACTTACGCGCACTCTGATAACGTGACGCGCTACGCGGAAATGATCGCCCGTTATATGAACGTGGACATGAGCTATGTTGAGGACTTAAAGGATGCCTGTCAGTTGCATGATTTAGGTAAGATAGGCGTTCACGACAGCATATTGAGCAAGCCGGGCGCTTTGACGCAGGAAGAGTTTGCCGAGATCAGGCTGCATTCTCAAAAAGGCGCGCAGATCTTAGAGCCTTTGAGATTTTTAGATAACGTCATTGCTATTGTCAAACATCATCATGAGCGCTGGGATGGAAAGGGATATCCCTCAGGGCTTAATGGCGAAGATATACCTTTGGGCTCGCGCATCATGGCGGTCGCCGACAGCTATGACGCAATGGTCTCAGCGCGGCCTTATAGAAAAGTTGGGTTGTCCCAAAAAGAGGCGATAGATGAGATCACAAAGAACAGGGGCATCCAGTTTGACCCTAAAGTCGTGGATGCCTTCCTAAAGATCGTTGATAAAATTTGAGCACCAATATGTAGTATTTTAGCGAAATTTGAATACCGTATTGTCAATTTTAGTGAAATCCTGCGTTAGCAGGACCACCGCGATAGCGGGACTATAAGGGGGAATATGCCGGTCTATAGTTATAGCGCGAAGGACAGTCAGGGTTTAAAACTCTCTGGGATCGTGGAGGCGCTGGATCAACACGATGCCATAACCGTTCTCCATAAGAAAGGCCTCATAGTTATTGCCGTTAAGGAGGAGAGGCTCAAAAAAGTCAGAGAGCAGGGCGTAAAATTAGACGACCTTGTGGTTTTTTCACGCCAGTTGGCTACCATGGTGGACAGCGGTATCACGCTGGTCCAGTCGCTTCACATTTTAAGCGAGCAGGCCGAAAACAAAATACTTTCCAGCGTCACGTTAAAGATAAAAGAGGACATTGAAAGCGGCTCAAGCCTGCATGAGGCTTTGGAAAGGCACCCTAAGATATTTTCAAATCTATATATAAACATGGTCAAAGCAGGTGAGACCTCAGGCCTGCTTGATGAGATACTTGACCGCCTGGCGTCGTATCTTGAAAAATCAAGCGCGCTCCAGAGAAAAGTAAAATCGTCCCTTGTTTATCCGGCGGTCGTTGTCTCCATGGCTATCCTTATCACAATAGTGCTTTTAATAAAAGTCGTGCCTACGTTTAAAGGCATATTTGATTCGCTAGGCGGCACATTGCCAATACCTACGCAGATATTGATAGGCATCTCTGATCTTTTAAGAAAGTTTTTTTTATTTATTGTCATAGCTTTTGGCGCGCTTGCATTTTTATTTAAGAAATATATCAATACTCCAAAAGGCCGATATCAATTTGATTATAATATTTTGCGCGCGCCCGTATTCGGCCCATTGTTCCGCAAGGTCGTAGTGGCTAAATTTTCAAGGACGCTGGCTACTCTGGTCAAAAGCGGCGTTCCTATTTTAAACGCTCTTGAGATCGTAGGTAAGACCGCCGGCAACGTGGTCGTAGAAAAAGCGGTAACCGACGCGCGTACTTCCATAAAGGAAGGAGAGCCGATCTCCGAGCCTCTGTCAAAAAGCGGCGCTTTTCCTCCTATGGTCGTCAGGATGATATCCGTAGGCGAACAGACGGGCCAGTTAGAGAAGATGCTTAATAAAATAGCCGACTTCTATGATGAGCAGGTGGACGCGGCTGTCAGCGGCCTGACGTCTATGATAGAACCGCTCGTCATAGGATTCTTGGGTATTATCATCGGCGGCATCGTTGTGGCGTTATTTATGCCTATCTTCAAGATAACAGAGCTGATCAAATGACGTAGAAAACGTCACACCGGCGCAACTTCCTTATAAGCGCCGGGTGTCTTGAATATTAGATACCCAGGTGCTATACTTATATTAGAAAAACGGAAGACGTAAAAGGTAAACCACCCGAAAGAGTGGGGCACAAAGCTATAGGGCCTAATCTTAAATTTATTTTGTAGGGTAGCCAGCTGCCGCACACCTTGCCTAATTGCACCTTGGCACAGAGGATTGCCAAGTGCGCCCCCTTCTGGGGCGGATGGGCAAGTGTGTCGCTTACTGCGACAGAAAGTAATACGTGCCTATTCTTTTGAATAGGCTTTTTTATTTGCCGCACACCTTGCCCAATTGGATGGGCAAGTGTGTCGCTTTCTGCGACAGAAAGTTGTAAGAGTTTATTGACAAACGAGAGGGGGTGAGATAGAATAAACACAATGTAACTAACGGCATATTTTGCGCTTGCAATAAAAACAGTCAGGCATAGTTCTTCAAATCTTCAATTGGAAAAAGCGCGAAGTAAATCTTTGCCAAGGAAGGAGGGTAATCAAAATGCGTTCAAAAAAAGGTTTTACGCTTGTTGAAATCATGATCGTTGTAGCCATCATCGTTTTGTTGGCTGCTATCGCAATACCTAACTTGCTCAGAGCAAGGTTAAGCGCTAACGAAGCGACAGCTATTGCTGCGATGAGGACTTTGAGCACGGCTGCAGAGAGCTTTAGGGCAGGCCAGTCACCACCGCTTTATCCGGCAGCTCTTCTTTGCTTGTCTAACACGACTCCGCCTTATATTGATTCTGTTCTCGGAGGCGGGAACAAGTCGGGTTATACTTTCACCTATGCTCGGGCTGGTACTCCGTCTGGTAGTCAATATACCGTCTCCGCTGCTCCTATAACAGCTAACGTTACTGGCGTGCGCAGCTTTTTTGTTGACGAGTCAGGTGTAGTGAGGGTAGGGAATACATCAGCAGGTACTCCTATTGAGTAACCTCTAGGATAAGCATCGGTTTTTCGGAAATACAAAGAGCGGCTGGTAAAACAGCCGCTCTTTTTGTGCCGCAGTAAAGCAATATGAAACTAAAGCACCAACATATTTTTTTGATCCTATTGCTCGCCGTTTTTGCAGCTTATGGCAATTCACTCAGCGGTCAATTTATCTGGGATGACAAACCGCTTATAGCAGACAGCCCTCTTGTCAAGAGCCCGCATTTATGGGGGCGCGCTTTTAGCTCCGAGCTTTACGAAAATTCCCGCGCCAATTATTACCGTCCGTTAGTAGTAATCTCTTTTATACTCAATTCCGTATTTTCCGGGACAGATCCCTTCGGATATCACTTAGTCAATATCATTTTGCATTTTGGCGTTGGTTGCTTGCTGTATCTATTTTTGACGAGGATGGGTGCTGGATCATTCGTGCCTTTTGCAACCGCTATGATCTTTCTTGTCCATCCGCTGCACGCTCAGGTCGTCACGTATATTTCCGGCCGGGCTGATTCGTTGAGTGCCATATTTATACTGTCATCGTTGATATTTTTTAAAAAAGCTCATGAGTGCCGCAGAGAGCGGCATACCAATCCATCCGATAGGATTGGGTACCGCAGAAACATGATTTTAAGCTGTTTTATGTTCATTCTTGCCCTGCTGACAAAAGAGACGGCCATTGTTTTGCCTTTTGTATTGTGCTGGGAAAGGCCTTTTCTTAAGAAAGCCAGGCCGTTATTTTGTATCGCTCTTATTTATGCGGTTTTGAGGATAAGCCTTTTAAATTTTTCTTTCGGCAATCCATTCCTGCAAAAAAAAGGTTTTGCTTTTTTTGAAGTCGGTATTTTTGAAAGATTATTTATTTTCGGAAAGACGCTTTTGATCTATCTGGGGTCATTTATGGCTCCTTTTGGCCTGCACATGGAGAGATTGACCGCTTACGAAAATATCATTCCTGAATATTGGGTTGGTATTCTTTGCGCGCTTATGCTTGTAGGTGTAGGCATCAAAAATAGCAGGGCCATGAGCTTGCAGACAAAACAATTAGCCCCTTATTTTTTGTTTTGGTTTTTTGCCTGGCTCTTTCCGCAGTCTGCTTTGATATTTCCCATGATCATGGCGGAGCATTTTTTGTATTTGCCTTCTATGGCGCTATGTTTCTATGTGGCAGTTTTACTGCAAGCAGTTACGCGCCCCGGCTTAAGATGGGCCATTCTATCGGCTGTCGTATTGTTCCTCGCGTTCTTAAGCTGGCAGAATAATAAGGATTGGTCAAATGAATTGCGCTTTTTCCAGAAAACTGTCTCTCTCTCGCCCTATAGCATCAGGGCGCGCGATAGCCTGGCTTCTCTTTATCTTGAACAGAACCGTTACAATGACGCTGAGCTGGAATATAAGCGGATTTTGGGCCTTAAAAGTACGTTTGCCGGACACCCTGGAGCTGATGTGGTGGAGGCATCCGCTTACTATAATATAGGCATCTTATATGAAAAGACCGGCAGGGTAATTGAGGCGGTTTTAGCTTATCGCGCTGCTATTATGGTAAACCCAAAGATGGAAAAGGCTTATAATAATATCGGTTTGCTTTATCAACGGATGGGTGATGTGAGCAAGGCCCAGGAGTCTTTCAAAAAGGCCATTGAGCTGGATGGCGGGTTCTATCAAGCTTATAACAATCTGGCTACGCTTTATGTCCAGAGAGGTGATAATAATAGCGCTATGGGCCTGTGGCAGAAGGCTCTTTTAATAAAACCGGATTATGAAACGGCAAGGAAAAATATAGCATTGGTCAAAGAGCTCGTTAAAAAGGATTGACTTTTTGGATATTTTCTATAAGATAATAATAACTATGAGGTTACGATTGAAGGGAAAAGGGTTTACTCTGCTTGAATTGATGATCGCAAGCGGTGTTTTAGTTATTGTCCTGACAGGCCTTTTGTCGGCCTATATCAGCTGCCTTGAGATGAATGAAACTACAAAAAATTCAAATCTTGCCTTAGGCGCTGTTCAGGAAGAGCTTGAGAATTTGCGCAAAGCGCCTTTTCAAACACTTAATACGACTTATACTTTTTACGCCACCGGCCCTTTAGCTAATTTTAGTTTAGGGAGGGTTGCCATAGACAAAACGACAAATTCCTCTTTTTACAGAGTTGATGCGGGCATGTGCTGGAAACAAAGAAACTCGCGCGTAATCGGCGAATGCATAGATAATAACGGCACCCTGGTATTTAATGACACCAACGGCAATGGCATACTGGATTCACCGGTGCAGTTGACGACTTATATGGCGCAAAGATGAGCAAGGGCTATACGTTGGTTGAGGTCATGGTCGTCATGTTCATATTAGCTGTGCTTGCAGGCGGCATATTTATGGTCATGTCTTCGGGAAGGCAGTCTTGGGATATCTCAGAGGCGAGGACAGCGCTGCAGCTTGAATTGAGAAAAGCCCTCTTGCGCATCTCTGACGATCTGAAACAATCTTCTATGAACCGGACTTTTATTGATCCCGGCCTTACGACAAATTTTCCGACCGGTGTGGTATACCCGGCGATCTATTTTAAAGTGCCGCAAGGTATAAGTAACGCTACCGGCGCTGTAGTGTGGAATAGCTCTTCTGTCAGTTACGCGCTTGTCAATAATACGGTCACAAGGGCCGACGGCGCAGGCACGCTTAATATAGCCAGTAACATTACGGGCATGAATTTTACTCGCATAGCCAACGATGTTTTTCAGATAAGGTTAAGCGGCCAAAAAATCAAAGCAGTTGAACACGGTAATGCTACTATTAATGCCACGCTGGATTCTGCCGTGGCTGTAAGGAATAACTAAAGAGGAAAAAATGCTTAATAAAAAAGGTTCTGTCCTGATATTTGTTTACGCTGTTATCTTTATTCTTTTAAGTCTCAGCGCTAGTGTTATCGCTCATAGCATCCTTGAAAGGAAGGCCTTTGAGATCACTAAACAGCGGGGTGAAGCATTCTATGTGGCTGAGGCAGGCATGGATAGCGCGTTGGCAGCCCTGAAAACAAGTTCAAGCTATAGCGGTACCGGAGGAACGCCCGTATCGGTTTATCGCGATTCAACGGTGATAGGACAATATGAGACTACCGTAGTTGATATCAGTTCCCCTGCAGATGTTATAGCTGGGATTAAAAAGATGCATATCACGGTTACTAGTTATGTGCCGCAGAAGATCGTTGGCTCAGGGGTCTTAAGGCAGACATGTAAGGCTGAAGGTGTTGCAAAGGTTTCTGCTAATCCTCCGTCTCCGTCATTCTATGACAATGCTATCTATTCCGCAGGAGACATAGATTTTAACGGCAATAGCTATGATGTTACGGGCAATGTAGTTTATGCGGATGAGATTGAGAATGCCGGACGTGTTGTAGGAACGGTGACGCACGACATAACTATTTTTCCTTTGGCGCAATTTGATTTTGCTGCAATGCGTGCAGCTGCTAGTCTCC
>JAZDLG010000015.1:0-3192 GCA_043802125.1 Candidatus Omnitrophota bacterium | reverse complement strand
ATATCTTTTGACCTCGGATACAGCATAAACAGACACATGAGCCCCGTTTAAATAAACCTTAAAATTCAAGCTCTTCAATACCTTAAAAACAAAATCCAGCAAAGGCCTTGAGCAATTAGTAAAACACAATTTCATATATTTATAAACTTTCCCATTGGAATTGTATCGATGAAGATATAATCCTCCATCTGTATCCATCAAGCCGCACAAACACGCTAATCGATACTCTAATTTCTCATTAATCCATCCGGGAACGGCTACTTGATTCTTGACTTTATTACCTTTTAAAAGACCGAGCTTTTCCAAAAACTCGACCAAGTTAGAACTACTCACTATTATATCGGCACCATTATTATTTTTGCGGTAATGAACATGTGAATCTACCGCAAATAATTTCTTCAATAAGCTTTGTAAATATCCTGCATATTCCTGATCGGTCTTACTGTTAAAAGATATTATAAGCTGATGATTTCCGGGTAACCCGCCATCGCCTAATATGATGCCTACCATCTCTGCTAATTCAGCACTTTTATCTGGAAATTTAATATTCTTTCTTAAAACAAATCCAAGTTTCTTTGCCAAGGCAGGATTTTGTTGGAAGAACTTAACTGAAGTCTTGCCGCCCTTACTCCTCCCTTCAGGAGTACCAGGATTACCATACAGCGCCATACGCCTTAAACCGCCCAGTCTGGCATTTGCAATTCTTGTTTTGGCATTAAACAACAAGCACCTCTCCAAATAAGCACATTTGTGAACAAGGAACTTAATCGATCTTGGCTTTAAGTGAATCCATAAGCGTGTCAAAAGAGCGCCCAAAAGCAAGGACACCTTCCTTCTGCGCCTCATCACAAATCGTCTTCAAATTGACACCCAATTCACCGAGCTGTGACGCATAGGCCTCGGCTCGCTCTAAATCGCTCTCTAATGTCAACGCAAGGCGGCCATGGTCCATAAACGCCAGCACTGTCTGATGTGGCATAGTATTAACCGTCAAAGGGCCTATAAGATTATCAACATATATACAATCGCTGTAGCCCGGGTTCTTTGTGCCGGTTGAAGCCCATAACGGCCTTTGCACGCGCGCCCCCCATGCTTTCAAATCACCGAATATTCTGTCGTCAAAAAGCTCTTTAAATCTGCGATAAATAAACTTGGCGTTCGCGACAGCGATCTTGCCTTTTAAAGAAACGACTTTATCCCGCGCCTCTACACCTGCCTCACGGTTGATAAAAACGTCTAAAATATTGTCTATCTTGGTATCTATCCTGCTGATAAATACGCTCGCGACGGATGAAACACTTTTAAGATCAAGGCCTAGACGCAATCTATCTCTTAAACCATCCATATAGGCTAAAGCTATATGCTCATACTGCTCCACAGAAAAAAGCAACGTCACGTTAACGCTGATGCCTTCGCTTATAAGCGTCCGTATGGCCTCAGGCGCCTGTGGCGTGCCAGGCACCTTGATCATGATATTCTTACGGCCGACTTTCTTATGGATATGCCGCGCGTATTCTACAGTCTTTATCGGGTCATGCGCGTAGAGAGGCAGGACTTCAATGCTGACGTAACCATCAAGGCCTTCTGTCCGGTCATAAACACCGGATAACATGTCCGCGGCGTCCCTGACATCATCTGCCGTCAGATCGTCGTAAATGGCCTCAATGGACTTTCCTTCTTGTTTAAGGCGCTTTATCTTTTCATCATAGACCGCTGAGCCATTGATCGCTTTCTCAAAGATCGTAGGGTTTGAAGTCACACCTACAATACCCATATCAAAAAAAGACCTCAGTTCTCCGCTATCAATAAGGCGCCTGTCAATATTATCATACCAGGGGCTTTGACCGAGCTGATATAGTTTCTTAAGCCTGTCCATAGTGGCATTATTGTACTCTATAGAAGATTGATTTTGAAGATTTTTTATAAAAATTCTTTAAAGATGGGGGCTATCCGTGACGGGATAGATACGTCCTGGCCTATTAAGGCCTTATCTTTCATCAGGCCGCAGGCATCCTCATAAGTAGGCCGGCCGTCCTGGTAGATGACGCCGATGGGTATCTTGTCTCCCCACTCCAAAGCCTTCTCTAAAGCCTTATGTTTATCGTGGGCGTCGTGATCTGCCGCAAGCTTATAGATGCGCTGCTTATACCAGACGAAATTATTCTTCTTATTGAAAGTCACGCATGGCTGTAAAACGTCTACGAGAGAAAAACCCTTGTGTTTGATGCCCTCCTGTATCATTGATGAGAGGTGCTCTTTATCACCTGAAAAGCTCCTTGCTACGAAACCCGCGCCCAATGTAACGGCCAACCCTAAAGGATGGACAGGCTCACTAATGACGCCGTGCGTCTGGACCTTGGTGACAAAACCCAAGTCGCTCGTAGGAGAGGCCTGGCCTTTAGTCAGGCCATAGACCTGGTTATTGTGGACGATAACTGTTATGTCTATGTTGCGGCGGATAGCGTGGATAAAATGGTTGCCGCCCTCCCCATAGATATCACCATCGCCGGATGTAACAATGACGACAAGCTCTTTATTGGCTATCTTGATACCAGTTGCCACCGGAAGAGCCCTGCCATGGAGGCCGTTAAAAAAATTACAGTTGATGTATTGAGGCAATTTTGCCGCCTGGCCTATGCCGGAAACAAAAACGCATTTATGCATGTCTGTATCCAGCTTGACCAATGCGTCCTTAACGGCATCCAAGATTCCGAAATCACCGCATCCCGGGCACCACGCTGTTTCAAATTTTCCTAAAGATCCCAGATCAGCCATTTTTTTTCAACTTTTTATATGCTTTAACTATTTCCCCTGCTTCAAACGGCAGGCCATTGAACTTATTGATCCTATTTTTGATAACCTTACCCGTTGTTCCGGCGATAAGCTGTGCGAATTGTCCTGTAAAATTATTCTCAACAACAGCCGCAAATTTACATTTTTTCAAAAACGCGAAGTGTTTTTCGTTTAGCGGCCATACATCGCTGAAGTGGAATAAAGCTACTTTTTCATGCCGCTTGCGGCTTTCAGAATTCAGTAAGTCTACTGCCTCTTTTAAAGCGCCATACGTTGAACCCCACCCTATTAAGATATTTTTGGCATCGCGCTGCCCATACCACTTAGGCGGCCTAACTTCCTTCAAAAGCCCAAGATTCTTTCTGTTCCTCTTTTTAACCATTTCCGGCCGCATGAGAT
>JAZDLG010000013.1:0-21162 GCA_043802125.1 Candidatus Omnitrophota bacterium | reverse complement strand
GTAACAGTTCAGTCCCCGAAGTGATATAAGATCCACTCCGAAGATAACCCTATGCAATATCAGCGAAGTCCTTATTTTTCAAGGAGAGAGCGCTTTTGGAAGCGATTGTTGAGGCGAGCGAAGGAGTATACCTTTTAAAGTGCGGATAGGATCTATTTTATTAAGCTTTGCGGTTTGAAGGATGCTCATGATAACACTATGGTTTTGTGCGCCTGCGAGAGATCTATTGCCAAAGGTTATCTTGCGGAATATTACATCAGGCCTGATCTGTTGTTCTGCATGATTATTATGGAAGTCGATATTTTTTTCATATAAGAAGGTAAGAATCTCGTTCCTGTGCCGGTCTAAACGCTTTGCGAAGCGCTTCAATATTCTCTTATTGGGATTCGGGAAGCCGAAGTCATCAAGGGAGAGCTTAAGCGAATCTCTTCTCTGACAATAAATCTTATCACGCCGCTTATCTTTATATTCATTTTGGAGCGTTATGGCATCCAGGAATATCTTTTTAAGCCGCAGGCAATAATTCATAACCTCGGCATCATCATGCCAATATTCCATAACTTTCTTTAGATCCCGCAATATATGGACTAAGCAACGTTGTTTGGCTTTCGTCTTGATCTTGTTATATGCCGAGAAGAAGTCCGATATAAGAACGCCTTTATAGGTATCTCCGATGATCTTATCAACGACCGCCTGGCCTCTTGATGCGTCGATATGGCTTACGCATGCATTTTTGTTTGAGAACTTCCAGAGCCAGTAGTTATCGCTATTTACCTTCCAGCCGGTTTCATCGGCATGGATAAAGCGCCCTTTGCGCAAAGCCTCCATCAGCTTCCCATACAACGGGAGCGCCTCTTCTTTCAGTTTATTTCTGAATCCGGCTATTGATGAGGCGGCTATCTTTAAGTTGAACGCCTTCCCGAATAGGGCCTGTACGTCACGTTCGGATATTTTCACGGCATAACGCAAGAATATAGCGAAGGATTTTGCCGTAGGGCCAATACGGCTTCGAATAAGCTCGTCAGAACCTTTTAATGATACGATTGCCTTACACTTCTTACAGTAGTAATGATGCCTGCGATACATGGTCGCTTCAACCTGCGGCAGAACAATATCCTCTTGAATATGTTCTTCTACTTTTTTGCATTCGGTTAAGTCATGGCCACCGCAGGTAGGACATGATGTAAGCTGTAGTTCTTGCACATGGTCAATTTTTACGGGCTTCTTTCTGAACCAGCCGATATGCCCAAATAGCCCGCCTTTCTTCTTTGTAGGAGGCGGCTGAGCATTGGAAGAGGTATCGCTTGGAGGCTTTTTCCTGCCGGACTTATAACGTTTTGATCTAATATCCTCGAGCTCGAACCGTATATACGCAAGCTCTTCTTTTAATTTTTCGATGTCTTTTTCGTATTGAGCGCATGCCTTGCATTTACTCATAATAAGTTCTCTTTAAAGCTGGGTATGATGATACCGCAGGATTTCGAAGTTTATCACGCTTATCCGGTAGATAAGCTTTATAAGCTCGTTATATTCCCTTACGCCCTGTACCGCGTATGGTAACTTCGTTTTATTCAAGAATATCATATTGATAGACTTAGGTGAGCGATGGGATAGGTATGGATAAGGCCCGTGAAGGATCGGATTTGTCTTGCGCTTACATCTGCATCCTTTAGTACCGCAGATATTGCCTCGGCTGACAATAGTGCCTCGTAAGAGCTGCTTATAACCACTTAGCTTCTTTATCAGTGTATCACGCTCTTCAGTAAGCCATTTTAACCGATTCAAAGAGTTACTATTCATACCGACATATTATAATATATGTCGGTAATTGTCAAGCAAAAATACGCCTAAATGAATGCGATTGATGAACCAATTCTGCGTTATGAAGAAGATATATGGAGCGGCTTTATTAGGATGCGGAGGCCTGTAGTCACTTCGGGGACTGAACTGTTACGTTTTTTTAACTTTTTTCTTGACAAATCAGCAAATTGCCATAATAATATTGATTGACTTACTTAACGTAATTACTTTAAGTGCGATAGTTATGGTTTTCTCACGACATGATGAACGATAACCACAAAAACCTGGTTTCCGCCAAAGAGATATCAGCGAAATTCGGCGTCAGTTATCCGACCCTGAATCATTATACGAATTTAGGGTTTTTTAATGTCGTCGTCAAACGCGGGAACAAGAGGTTTTACGAACTTTCTGAAGTCAGGGCTAAGTTAGGAGTCATTGCCAAACTTAAAGATGACGGCTATCCTTTGAGGCTTATCAGGAAAAAACTTGAGAGTTAGTTATTTTTGTATAACAAATGACAAAGGCTAACAAAAAACTTATTTCGGCAAAGGACATAGCTGCGCAGGCGCATGTTTCTTACGCGGCCATCAATCATTACACGGACATGGGGCTTTTGGATGTCGTGGCTAAGCAGAACCGCGTGAGAATGTATGATTCAGGGGTTGCTTTAGAGCGGCTTATGCTGATCTCAAAGTTAATAAACGAAGGCTATACTTTAAGGGTCATCGCCAAGATCCTAAAAGAAAAGACGGCATAGACGACATGAAAAAAGCGCGTGTGAATATTTACCAATTATGTTTAAGCCTCTGTTTTGCTATTTGTGTATGTAATTTTGCGGCATTTGCCGAAGAGGAGGTCATAAAGATCCAGGACGAGCAACCTGCCGGAGAGTTCTTCGGCGTTCCTGTTCCTATGGATAATTACCGCTTCGTCAAGGCAGCGTTAGTGATATTCGGGGCCAGGTGGGGCGCTGAGCCTGCTACGCCCCAGGAGGTGGAAAATCGTGTTTGGGAGGATCTGGTCCTTTCTTATGAAGCGCACCGCAGGAACATCATTGTGCCCCAGGAAGAGATTGACGAGGAGATAACAAAATTATTAAAAGCCGAGAAAGTGGCTTTTGACTGGAAAAAGGATAAGGTATCTTACGAAAAGTGGGTCAAAGACAGGGTCAGGGAACCTAAGGCACTTTTTGAAAATCAACTAAAGCACCTTATTCAACTGCAGGCTTTAAGGGAGTCCGTGAGAAAGAGTTTTCAGCCTCAAGTCACGCAGGAAGAGGCTATGCAGGAATATATGGATGAATACAACACGCTGGAGAAGAGGGTGACCCAAAAAGAGAAGTTTCCGGAAGTGAAGAAGTCTTATGAGGAGCAAATTAAGGTAAGGAAGCAATACGAGGCGCTCAACGATTGGACAAGACAACTCAAAAAAGATGCGGATATAAAAGTGTTTGTAAGATCAGCGGAGCCGATATGAGGCGATTGTTGGGAATAATAGCGATATTATTTTTCGCGGCGATGGTCCAGGGGTTTGACTCAAGTGGAAGAGCTTCGGCTCAAGATCAGACGGCAGGCGCCATCCGTGAGACGCTCAACAATTTTGACGATGCCTTCCAACAGCTTAAGGACGAGCGCGATGCCCTTCGCCAGGAGATAGACAACCTTAAATTAGAACAAAGGGCCTTAGTTGACGGGGTAAGAAAGAGAATTGAGATCGTTGAAGATGAGAAACAGAAGTATAACCAGGAGCTGGAGGCTGCCCAAGATAAGATCGCAAGCCTTGAGGAAGAGAAGCAAGGCCTTTCCGGCAAGGTGGAAGAGACAGCATCTCAGGTGAACAGATACAGCGAGGTAGCGACTACTAAAGATACGGCTCTGACTGAGGCGAGAAATGAGATTGAACAATTAAAATTGAGTTTTTCCGAGGCTGAGAAGGCCCTGGAAAAAGCAGCAGCCAGGATACAGAAATTGAAGGTTGAAAAAGAGAACCTGGAAGAGGAGCTGGAGTCTGCGCGCTCAGAGCGCAAAAAGATAC
Organism: Candidatus Omnitrophota bacterium; assembly: GCA_043802125.1. Lineage (GTDB taxonomy): Bacteria > Omnitrophota > Gorgyraeia > Velamenicoccales > Velamenicoccaceae > Phelpsiimicrobium. The sequence goes on along the minus strand of JAZDLG010000013.1, from coordinate 17,328 downwards.
TCTTCGGCTACGACGATGAGATGGCAACGATAAAAGAGCAGCGCCAGACTTTAAGCGCGCGCTTGAAAGAGGTAGAGCCAAAGCTTAAAAACGCGCAAGACAGATTAGGAAAAGTTGATGATGATAAGGAGGCCTTGCGCAGGAAGCATAAAGAAGAACTTAATAAACTAAGCGAAAGCTTAAAGATTACAAGAAATCTTTTGAAAAAGCAGGCATTGGGAATATAATAGTGTAATGAGCCGGCAGCTTTCCGGCAACAAGACTATGGAATTTTCAAAAATTCTAAAAAAATACCAGTTAAAAGAACCTGTCAAGGCTCCTTTGAAGCCTGAGGTCTTGAGACCTGTGGTCTTGCCGGAGGCCGAGGAACCCAGGGAAAATGCCAATAAAGAAGAAGTGGATCAAGAGCCTATCATTAAGCCCATCAGGCCGCTATTTGTTCAGCAGAGAGCAGCCATTCAACAAGAGGCCGGCCGAGAGGCCGCGCATGCCCAGTATGCGCCGTCGTCCCATCCTATAGATACCGCTGTCGCTCAAACGTCTTTTGAAGATACGGCACCTCTCTATGAAAGAATGGTTGATACGGCAAAGACGCTTTTCAGAAAAGACATTGTCTACGAAGACATTGATACAAGCCAGATCGTAAACACTATCACTGAGGCCGCATCTGCCGTTAGCGCCGGAGATGAAAAACTCATTGAGTTGGCTATTACTTACATCATGAAAGATGGGGACAGCTATTTATATCAGCACTCCGTAAATGTATGCGTAATTTCTATCGCTATGGGCTTTGGCCTTAATTACGAGATAGGCAAGTTGATAGAGCTTGGCCTGGCCGCTTTCCTGCATGATATCGGCATGGCCGGTTTTGAAGATATGGTGAAAGTCCCCAGAAAACTTTCGCAGAAAGAATACGACGAGATCAAAAAACACGTGGAGGCAGGGGATCAGATACTTAAAAAAATAAACCATGGATTGAGCGATACCATTATCACCGTCCAATACGAGATCCACGAGCGCTTGGATGGCAGCGGTTATCCTTTAGGTAAAAAGATCATCCACGATTACGCCAAGATCATAGCGTTAGCGGACGCTTTTGAGTCTATGATCCATTCCAGGCCTTTTCGGCCTAACTATTCCATTATGGAAGTCTACAAAAGGATATTTGACGCAAAAAATAAATATGACCAGAAAGTCATCAAGGCCCTGGTGGATAAAATAGGATTTTTTCCAAATGGGTCATATGTGGAGCTGAATACAAAGGAAATAGGCAGGGTCATCAGGCAGAGCCCGAGGTCTCCTTTAAGGCCCATGGTCAGGATAGTCTATGGGGTTGACGGCGAAAGGTTAGACGAGAGCAAAGTCAAGGAAGCCAATCTGCTTAAATTTCCCACCATCCACGTTAAAAAGTGTTTCTTGGAGAACAGCGAGAAAGGTGAACCTGCAAATGAGTGATACAGCAGCCGTTTTGAAAAACCGTATTTTTTTGATACTCATTTTTGTTGTTTCAGTAGCGGCTGCCGTGACCTTGATTTTAGGCGAGCTTAAAAAAGCAAGAGAGACCTTGGGCGGGATAGACGGCCAATACAGGACAAAGATCGCGCAACTCATTGAGAATATGAAGAGCAAAGACCAGCAGCTTCTCAAATTCCAGCAACAATTAAAAGGTAAAGAAGGTTCTGTCGCGGATATCCGCAAGCGCGAAATGGAGGCGAGAGATGCCGTAAGGCAACATCAGAAGCGTGTTTCCGAATTGGAGAAGACCGTGTTAACCTTGAATAAATCCCTGGATGAACGAGACCGCGCGTTGTCTCAGGCGTCAAAGACAGGGCCCAGCGCTCAGGTTAGCTTGGCTTCTTTTGAGAGAGAAAGATTTAACCTTGAGAAACAAATATCCGATTCAAGCGCCAGGCTTTTTGATCAGCAGGAACAGTTAAAGGACCTGGAGAAAAAGGTGTCAGCTCTGGGTCGGGAGGTATCGGAAAAAGAATTACAGCTTGCCAAGAGAGAGCAAGAGTTCAAAGAGCGCGCCGGAGAAATAGAAACTTTAAAGAACGAGATCTTAAACCTGAGGCCGTTGACAGAGACGCAAAAGCAGTTACAGGAAAAGGTGCGCCAGCTTGAGGAAGAAAGGCGTTCGCTGGAGGACAAGTTTGAGGTTGCTCAACAGCGCGCCGCAGACAACACAGAGGGCATTAGGGATATATTCGCGGACAGGAACTTCCGCATATTGACAGAAACCCTTGTTAAGAAGGAAGAACAGATAAAAGATATGGAAAAAGAGCTTATCGCGTTCAAGGCCGAGAAGCTTTCTGAAGGCAGCGCGGGTTTAAAAGAACAAAGGCTCAAGGAATTGGAGTTTCTTGTCAATGCGTTGACCAAGCAACTGGGTGAATACGCCGGTATGCTTGAGAAGAAAGATGGAGAGCTGAAAATAAGCCAGGAAAGGCTCGCGTCTTTAACACAGGACTTAGAGACTCAGAAAGTAGCTTCTATCGCGATACAAAAAGAGTTGGCGGATGCCAGGGCCCGCCAGGAAAAGACCTTTCAGAGCCTGACCCAGGTCATGAACATGAATTTGAATGTCACTCCTGTTGATGCGAGCGTTGAAAAGGAAGAGCTGATTACGGCTGCTCCTGATGAAGACGTGCAGAAGAGGGCTGAAGATATCAGGCGCAGAGTAGAAGTTTTATTGCAGGATAATGAAAAATGAGAAAAATATTTTTTCTTTTATTGTCAGTTTTATTTCTATCCCCTGTATCTTTAGTTCATGCCGCTGATTATTTGCAGGATAATGATCCTGCTGAACTGGAGAGCAGCGCTAAGTATAATTACTATATCGGGCAGTATTATTATACACAAGGACGCTTTGATGCCGCCGAACAGTATTTTCGGCGCTCAAGGGATTTTATTGAGAAAAGAAACGAGGCCATCTCCGAACGCAGGGTGAAGCCTACATTAGAGGCATCCTCTAAAAGGACAGGCGGCGCTCAGAGCAAGGAATACGCGATAGGCGAAGGGGAAGCCATCCGTATCACTGTCTGGCAGAATGATGATTTAAATCAGGATGTTGTTGTCGGGCCGGATGGAAATATTTCTTTTCCTCTCATCGGCGAGGTGCCGGTGTTGGGTTTGACCATAACGCAGCTGGATAAGGAGATCACTGAGCGCCTGAAAAGCTATATCAAGGCGCCGGAAGTCTCAATTTCAGTAAAAAAGACGGCCGGCAGCAAGGTCATTGTTTTAGGCCAGGTGGCTTATCCGGGCGTTTATGGCGTGAGCGGCCGCAAGACAATTTTAGAGGCCATAGCGTTGGCGGGTGGTTTTACCAATGATGCGATAGTATCCAGCGTCATCCTTGTCCGGGGCGGTTTAGAGAATCCGCAGGGAAAGAGGCTGGATCTCAATAAGCCGCTAAGAGGCGTAAATCCGTACGTTAATATCACGCTTGAATCCGAAGATATCATTTTCGTTCCTAAGAAATTCGTTTCCGATGTTAATTATTTTCTCAATACTGTCCTTGGCCCGATGGTCCAGGGCGCCTATACCACGCAATCCTACCGCAACAAGCGCTGGTAGTGAATTTCAGCGTTGGGCGCGCGCAGTAACCGTGCTAAAACAATGGCTGATGTTTATTCAAAAAATCCAGATGTAGTCTTTCGGCAGATCGCGGACGAATATATTTTGGTGCCTATACGCCAGAAGGTCGTTGACCTTAAAAGCATATATACGCTAAACGATGTGGCGGCTTTTGTCTGGCAGCAGATAGACGGCAAGAAAGATCTGGAAACTATTAAGCGGCAGGTTTTGGATGGTTTTGATGCCGACCCTGCTTTAGTGGATATCGACCTTAAAGAAATATTACTTCAATGGGAATCTTTAGGCCTGATCCATAGTCAATGATCATTTCGCGATGCCCAATTCAAAAGTCCTTCTTTGTATCCCCCCGGATTATGACCGTTATTTTCCGCCTTTAGGTACTGCGGCATTGTGCGGCTTTTTAAAAGCAAGAGGTATTGCCGTAACTCAGGTTGATTTAAACCTTGGGTACAGGGATTTTTTAGCCGGCCGTATCCAGGGCGTTCCCGGGGGCCTTACTGAAAAGAGGCTGCTCTTAAAGCACATCCTGAAAAAATTCTTTTCCGAAAACTTAAAAGGCCGTTATTATTCTTCGCTTCTTTTAAGAGGAGGCAGCGCCTCTTTCGCGGACCTGCCTTATGATAATAACACTAACAGCTCTTTTCATTTTACTGAACGCCTTTTATCGTCTCTTCATTTATGGCTTTATCTTGAAGATGGCGGAGAAAACACTTTTCTTCAATTTTATCAGGATGAAGGTATCTTGAGTTTTTTGAATAAGGAAGAAATCGGCCTTTTGGGTATTTCCATCATTTCGCCTTCCCAGGCCATAGCCGGCCTGACGCTCGGCCTGTTTGTTAAAAAAAACCTGCCCAATATCCATGTAAATATCGGAGGCCAGTGGCCGACGCTTTTTAGACGCTCCCTGCAGGAAAACAAAGGTCTTTTTAAGTGTTTTGACAGCATGACGGTATTTGAGGGGGAGACGCCGTTGTTTTGCCTCTCAGAGGCCCTGACGGCCAAAAGAGATATTTCAAAGATCCCTAATGTCATTACAAAAAATAGCGGCCCGGAGGCTATAATTGATCATCGCGGCGAAGATATGGATCTTTTGCCCGCGCCTGATTTCGGCGGCCTTCCACTGGGCCTCTATGATGAAAGCAGGGACGAAAGTATCAGCCTTACTTTTGAAACATCGCGCGGCTGTTATTGGTCCAAGTGCGCTTACTGCGTTGACCTGCCGCTTCCTAAACCTGCTTACCGCCGCAAAGACGCGCGGCTCGTCGTAAGAGATATAAAGATGCTCCAGGAAAAGTATCAGGCAAAGATGTTATTGTTGGGTGACCCGGGAATGTCGCCGCGCCAGATGCTGGAGGTATCGCGTGAGCTCCTTAATTCTAAAGTGGATATAGCGTGGTGGGTTATGGCCAGGCTTGATCCGGGTTTTACGCCGGAGATCTTCAGGTTCGCGCATCGCGCCGGATTGAAAAAGATAAATTTCGGATTTGAATCAGGCAGCGACGCTATCTGTGACCTTCTTGGCAAAGGCAACAGAAGAGAGCGCTCAGGCCGCGTGATCAAGGATTGCGCACAGGCCGGTATTGAAGTGGATTTGCAGACGATCTTAGGGTTGCCTCGCGAAACATTTGAGCATTCTTTAGAAACAATAGATTTTCTCATTAGAAATAAAGAATATATTACGGCTGTTACCTTCAACATCTTTTACCTGACTCCGGAGAATTATGTATACCGGGATCCGCAAAAATATGGGATAGCTTATAATAAAAATGATGAGCTGCCTTTTCGTTTTTTTATCCCTTTTGATAATCCGCAGGGTATGAGCCGGGACGAGGCGCATCTGGCGCAGCATATTTACTATTCGCTCCGCGGCAAAGTGCAAAACAAAGGGCCCGCTGCCGTTCTTGCTCAATCAACACCTGCACCTGGGCCTTTTGTGTCCCAAGAAGCCGCGCAAATCAACCTTTGCGGGGAATCCACATCACTTCGTTATTTTTACGATAAAGAAAACGATACATACCTTTTCCCGGATGACTAAAGACATAATTTTGATGGAAGACCACGACCAGGCCTATTATACCTGGAGGCAAATGGGCCTGAAGGGCCGCACCCTTGTCCATATTGACGCTCATATGGATTTCGGCAGGCTTCCTGATATGGATCCGGAGGAGCTTCTTAGCGCCAGGAATAATGAGGAGATCAGGCGTATCCTGGCTCGTCAGCCTGTCTGGAATCCTTTTTCAAAAAAGAAAGAAAAACTCGTCCATATCGGCAACTATATTTATCCTGCCGCAAGAGACGGTATAGTCAATAAGTTCTATTGGGTCGTTCCAAGCCCGAGTTTGCGCGCCTGGCGGGGACGAAACTACATAAAAAGAAACCTCAAATGGCATAAGGATGTTATTGTCTGCAGCCTTGAGACTATAAGCAATATCAAGGAGCCGGTGCTTTTGGACATTGACGTGGATTTTATGCTCACGCCTTATGTCTGGGATGATCAGAGCCCGGAACGCGCCCCCTGGATTTTGCCGCGGGAGTTAGTCCAAAAGTTGAGTGATATGAAGATCATCTTTGATGTAGCGACAATATCCTATTCCGTTAACGGCGGTTATACGCCTTTGAGGTTTAAATATCTTGGCGATGAGTTAAAGAGTTTATTGGAAGGCAGGCAGGATTACAGGGAAAGCGCGGCATCGGCGTATTTTAATCTTTGCCTTTCGCATTTAAACAGCAAGCCGCCTGATCAAGATCAGGCAAAATATTTTTATAAAAAGGCAATAGAGGCTGATAAAAACTACGGTTGCGAGTTTAATAACTATGGTATAATATATCAGCAAAAGGGAAAATTAAAGAAGGCTCAAGAGGAATACGAAAAGTTTTTGGCTTTGGATGAGGAAAACCCGTCTATATTGACAGGTTTGGGTTATCTTTTTTTATGGCGGAAGCAAAAAAATGAGGCAGCTCTTCATTTTTTTGAAAAAGTTTTGAGCAAGGCGCCTTTGAATGCAAGCGCTCTCTTTGGTAAAGCTATCGGCCTTATGGGCCAGAAGAAGTATACACAAGCCGAAGCCTTATTTTTGAAAGTATCGGAAATTTCTTCTGACTATCCTGAAAGCTATTGGTGGCTGGCCAGGCTTGCCGAGAAAAGCCGGCGGGTAGATAGCGCGATTCAATTTTATAAAAAGGCTGTTTTGGCAGGAGAGGAAGGGCTGAAAGTCCATCTTTTACTTTGCCGGCTGTATCTAAATAAGAAGAATTATTTCAGGGCCTATGAGGAGCTAAAAAGGTTTTTCTACCTCTTATTGATAGTGCGGATAACATGAGTCAGGAGCTCCGTTGTTTTAAACGTAACAACGATGTTTTTTTTAAAGAGATAGAAGGTGAACTGTACCTTGTGGATCCTTATCGCCGCAAGTTAATACAGATAAATCCGGCTGGTTTAGAGATCTGGCGCCTGTTAGACGGCGGGCATTCGCTTCCCACCGTCATTGCTGTGATAGAAGAAAAGTTTGATTGTAACCCGATAGATGCCAAGCGCGATGTTGTTAGTTTTGTCAGCGAGCTGGAAAAAAGGGAGCTTGTCTTTTAGGAGCGTTTATGCTTAGTCCGGTATCACAGAGGAAGTTTTCTGAATTCTCCCAACACCTGGATAAGAAGTCCATGGAGAAGCGCCTGCCTTATATGGGAGCGTTTGAACTGACGTACCGTTGCAACCTTAACTGTCAGCATTGTTTTTGTAATTTATCCGCGGGACACCCAAAGAAACGCGAAGAATTAACGCTTGTTGAGATAAAACGGTTATTGAATGAGATGGCTGATGCCGGCTGTCTCTGGCTTCTTTTGACAGGCGGTGAAGTCACGGCCAGGGAAGATTTCCTGGATATCTATGATCATGCTTTGGCTCGCGGGATGTTTTTGGAGGTTTTCACAAATGCTACGCTTATCACTGAAAAAATTGCCGAAAGGTTTGCCCAAAGGCCGCCTCTGGGAGTAGAGATATCTATTTACGGCGCCTCTGCCGGAGTGCACGACAAGGTCACGCGAGTATCCGGTTCTTTTGAAAAGGCCATGAACGGCATAAACAGGCTCAAAAAGCATAACGTAGGTTTTAGTTTGAAAACAGTGATCTTAAAGACTAATGTCTCGGATCTAAAAAATATGCAAGAGTTGGCGGGTTCATTAGGCGTGGATTTTAAATTTGACTGCCTTGTGTGCCCCCGGAAGGACAGCGGAACCGAGCCCTTGAATTACCGTCTTCCCGCGCAAGAGGCAGTAGAATTTGAGTTTCGCGACGAAGGCAATTTGTCAAGTCTTGAGAAGATATTCTCATTTTTTTGGAAAAAGGATTTCAGGGACATAACCATTTGCTCAGCCGGTATCAACAGCTTTAATGTTGACCCTTATGGGTCTTTAAGTCCCTGCACCATGTATAAAAGTTTTCAGTACTCTTTGCGTAATGCGCCGTTTGGAGAGGCTTGGGAAAAGTTAGTGAAAGATTACGGCAATGGGCCTAATGATTTCTTGGCGTCTAAATGCAAAGATTGCAGCATGGTTTCGTTGTGCCCTAACTGCCCGGCATGGGCCCAACTGGAGGAAGGGCGCTTGGATAAGCCCGCGGATTACTTGTGTCAATACGCTTTGATGTTGGAGGAGAAATTTTTTGAAAAACAGATGCAAACAAATCAGGAGGTGGCAAGTGACAAAAAAACCTTATCAAAAGCCTGAACTTAAAGAAGTGAAGCTTGTCATGGAGGATACATTATTGACAGCGTGCCGTTCAGCCGAACGCAATACTACTAATTCAAGGGTTACCAGGGGCTGTTCCAGATGCAGAGTTACTTATAGAGTCTCATAAGATCCAACCTATTAGATGAAGAAATATCCGTTTAGGTTGACTCTTGACATAGCCGGTATTGTTATCAGGGTTAACAGCGAAATAGATTTTAGTCGTTTTAAAGATCTGCATATGGTAGAGGACTTTCAAAGCGAAAAAGGCCCGCCTTTTGATTGTCGGATATTTTTGCAATCCGGCCTGCCCAGTCTCTCAAGAAAAAAAAGTTTTGTTTTTAATCCCGCAGATAATTGGAAACTATTTAAGACCGATAAAGGGATTTTGGTTGAGGTCGGCACGCCCTATCGCGATGGTGGTTGCGATGAAGTGATTTTATTAAATGAAGATTATTCAAGAGGGAGTGTTTATAAAAGGAACGTTGTTTCATTATCCAGGTATTTTTTAGACCAATTCCTTTTGATAAATCTTTTGAGCCGCCGTCAGGGTTTTAATCTGCATGCCGCAGGCTTGATCTGGAATAATCAAGGCTTGGTTTTTTCCGGCCGTTCAGGAGCGGGCAAGTCCACACTTCTTAAACTATTCAGCGGCGATTCCGGAACGCGCACCTCGCTGAATGATGACCGCATAATAATCAGGAAGATCGATTCTAAGTGGAAGATATTTGGAACTCCCTGGCATGGCGATCTGCCTATAGTCTCACCAGAATCCGCGCCTCTGAAAGCCATCTATTTCATAAAGCACTCCTCCAAAAATTATATCAGATATTTATCTTCAGCTGAGACGTGCCAGGCTTTGTTTCAACACAGCCTTCTTCCTTATTGGGACGAATATGAGATGGGGTTGGTTTTAGATAGCTTTGCTCTGCTGATGCTGGATATCCCAGCCTATGAGTTAGGCGTTGTGCCTGATAAACGCATTGTCAAGTTCGTTACCTCAAGGCTTAAATGACGGCATATTTAATATGAGCCCACAAATAGCCGCTTTCTGTCCTGCCCAGGATTTTAAGAAGCTTATGGGAGACATCTCAGGCAAGGCAGAGATTTTGCGCCTTCAGGCCAAAGGCGGCAGTATGTATCCTTTTATTAAGAGCGGGGACTGGGTTGAAGCATTTTTGGTGAATGATAAGACTGTATTAAAAAGAGGGGATATCATATTGTTTGAGAAAGACGGCTATTTTTATGCGCATCGGCTTATCGTCAAAAGAGGCGAGGAGTATATCGCAAAAGGCGACTTTTCGCAGAGTGCTGATGAGCCGGTTTTACGCAAAGATATAATCGCCAAGATCGCGGCGGTTTACCGCAAGGACAGTCGCGTAGATCTTGAACATCCGCTGTATCGCTCTGCCGCCTTTTTTTTGGCTTACTTTCATCCATTGATGCAGATCGTCTCTTTAGTTTATGAGATTGTCTGCCGGGCGGTTTTAAAGGCCCTTGGTTTTTTTCAGGATTTAAAAATTTTCCGTGAAGTCATTAAAAAATATTTTAGGCCGCATATCGCAATCGGGGAGCCGGGGCAAGAAGATGCTGAGGCGCTCAGAGATCTTTATGGAACAGGCCTGACGGATATTGTTGAAGGCTTGCGGTCAGGACAGAAAGAAGGGTTCTGGCTTATTGCCAAAGATAAGGAAAGGATCGTCAGCTGTGTCGCTTTAGGAAGAGTAGAAGCAGATGACGGGTTATGGCTGATAAACGGTTTGGTCGTTAAGCCTTTGTATAGAGGCTTGGGGATAGCTGAAAGGCTTGTTGAGGCGGCTATCGGGCAGGCACAAAAAAACGGGGTGAAAAAGATCGGTTTATTTGTTTCAAAAAAAAATCAGCCCGCAATCCGGCTGTATAAAAAACTTGGGTTTACGATGAGCGAGGATCATCCCAAAGAGTTTAATCTTGGCGCAGACGAAGTATATCTGTCCTTAGTATATGCCAAGGTATATGGCAAGCGATGTTTTGATAAAGCCAAAATAGAAGGCGTTGCCTATCCTTTTTACAAGAACTTGCCGCAGCCCATGCGTGAGGGCTTGAGGGATGTTTATTTTAGCTATGTGGCATGCGGCATTGCCCAAAAAGAGGCAATAGGAGCTGTTTTAAAAAAACTTGATGAGGCTGGCATTGAAACGCTTGTTTTGAAAGGGCCGACGGTAGATTCTGTAATATACCCCGATGATTTTTACCGTCCGCGCGCAGACGTTGACCTGGTTATAGCGCCTGAAAAAATGAAGGCTTTTGAAAATGCGGCTGCCTCTTTGGGGTATCGGCTCTATCAGAAGAAAACAGTGCATCCGATCCCGGAATCTATGTCAAGTTCAATGTATGTAGCTGATAATAATGCCGGTTTGGCGCTGCATGTTCATAACAGGGTAGTAAATAATCTGTATCTGTTGCCGCGCGGCGGACCTTATTTCGCAGAAAATGTATTCCTTCGCGAAACAGAGCCCTTTGACCGTTATCACTTTATCCGGCATTTTAAGCCTGAGATGCAGTTGGTATACCTGTGTGAACACGCTTTAAAACACAGTTATGATGAGTTGTCACTTTTATATGAGATCGCAGAGGTCATAAAAAAGCGCGGTTTGCCGGATTGGAAAATAGTTTTGGCGATAGCTGAAGAATTATATTTCGCGCCTTTTGTCTACTATTCTTTGTTTTTTGCTGAAAAAATATTTTCTTGCGGCGTTCCGCAGAGTATCTTGGAGGCATTACAGCCGGATAAGTTTAGCTTCTTTGAAAAAAAATTCAAGGAAGACGTGCTGTTCTTTCGCAGGAAGAAGTATGCATCTTTACCTGTTTATATGGCACAGCATAAAGATATCTTTAAAAAAGTATATTTTATATTCAGGGTTTTATTTCCTGCGGGTTTCAGCCTTAAAGCTCAGATTATAAGGATCAAAAGCGGGTTATAGGATAATGGACCTGACCATTTCTATAGTCAATTGGAATGTTAAGGATTATTTAAAAAAGTGCCTTTCCTCCATAGAGAGGCACGCTGGCTTTTTGAATTACGAGGTTATTGTTGTAGACAATGCGTCACGCGATGGCAGCGTTGCCATGCTTAAAGAAGAATTTCCTCAAGTGAAAGTCATTGAGAATAAAGAGAACGTCGGATACGGCTCTGCTCATAACCAGGCTATCCCATTGGCCCGGGGAGAATTTATACTTTTTCTTAATCCGGATACAGAGATGTTGCCTGAGACTTTGCCGCGCGCGGTAGAGTTTATGAAAATATATCCCCGCGCCGCAGCGCTTCTCTGCAGGGAGATCGGGGACGGAAGGCCGACTGATGAAACTGTTTTGGTTATGTCCGGGTTTGGCAAGTTTTTGTGGTTTTTAAGCCAGAGGATCCAGAGCGTTTGGCCTAATCGTTGGACAGCCGGCTATATTGTTGATCGTGTCGTTCAAGCTCATCGCAATGCTATGCAGGGGTATGTTTTTGGCAGAAAAGAACTTATTAGCGAGAACGGATTTGTTTTTAGCAGGCAGGAATATATTGAAGGCGGATTCCTCATGGTGCGTCATCAGGCCATCAAAGAGGCCGGGCAATTTGATCCGAAGTTCTTTCTTTGCGAAGAAGGCTATGATCTGACATCGCGCTTCAAAAAAAATAACTGGGAGCTTTACTATCTCGTCAATGTTCGCGTGATCCACTATGGTTCTAAATGTTCCGATGGAATAAGCGATAATGACCTTATCCGCATGGAAGATGAGTGGCGAAAAAAATTGAGAGTTGATGGGGGTGGTGAGGTGAAAAGATACTTTTAATACTGGCTTAAGGTGCCGTCTACCCTGGCCTTTTTCAGGGCGTATTTAAAGATTTTGACACTTGAAGGCAAAAGCAGGACAGAGAACAGAAATAGGAACAATATCTCAATTTTTAGCTGTGAGATACTGTAGCCTTTATAGACTGCTAATTGCAGCCCCCTTATGGCGTAAGTAATAGGGAACAGGTTTGCCAGCCATTGGAGCCAGACCGGCAAAACCGCGACGGGAAAGTAGACCCCGCCCAATAATCCTTCCAGAGTGCCTACTACCCAATTTAAAGGATTTCCGCGTTTAAAAATAAGAATGAAGCTCGCCGAGATGATTCCCAGGCTGCTGAATGATATTATCGTAAGAGTAAGTATAGTAAGAGCGCTTAACATGTTAACGTGGCTGAAATCGATCTGAAAGAAGAAATATCCTAAGACAAGATAGATGGCTGCGTCTAATGTGGCGATCAGTAGGTTGCCTAAAACGAACGATGAAAGCAGGCTTAAGGTTGATATGGGTGTTGTGAGGATGGATTCAAGCGTTCCCTGTATCTGTTCGTTGTTAAGCCTTTCGGAGAACGAGCCGAGTCCCGCGCCGATGTAACTGAAAAAAGCCATCCCCAAAAGCACGTAGGAAAAGTAGTTGACCCCGAATTCCTCCAACTGGGCCGTTATGGTGTTCCCAAAGAGCTTGTCTATAAAAAAGTAGCTCAAAATACTTGTCAGAACGCCGAAAATGTTAAATAGAAAACTCAAGCCATAACTTGATTCCAATAGGAAATCCTTCTTGAGGAAGGCCTTAATTTCTTTAAGCATGGTCATCTTTCTTGGTAAGTTTCAGGAAGATGTCTCCTAACGCGGCTTCGGGGTTGTTGATCTTTTTTCTTAGTTCCGAGAGCGTGCCGTATCCAAAGACGCTTCCTTTGCGCAATATCATAAACACGTCGGCAAAATCTGCTGCTTCTTCCATGGAGTGGGTGGTGAAAATAACTGTTTTGTTTTGCCGGCCGGCAAGATCTTCCTTGATGAATTTCTTTAAGAAACCGGCAGTCCTGTAATCAAGGCTTCTGGTAGGTTCATCCAGAAGCAGCAACGCCGGGTCATGGATGAGGGCGCGCAGGATGGATATTTTTTGCTGCATCCCGGCGGAATAAGAGTCAAAGCGTTTTTTTTCATAATCAATCTCAAAAAGCTTGTAGAGTTCAGCCAGCCTTGACGCTATTTGTTCGTGGGATAGGCCGTTGAGCGAGCCGAAAAAGTTAAGGTTCTGTTCGCCGGTAAGCCTTGGGTAGAAGCTTCTTTCCGGTGACGAAGCGAAACCCACCATAGACCTGATCTTAGGCGTTTCGCATCCGGCTTCGCCGGCCTCGTATCCGTTGATCCTGACCCAGCCTTTGTCAGGCAGGATAAGGGTCGTTAAGATCTTTAAAAGAGTAGTTTTTCCGGCGCCGTTAGGCCCGAGGATGGCCAGTATCCGCCCATTTTTTACGGAAAATGACACATCCTCAAGAGCCCTGACACCGTTTTTTCTTCTGAAATCAGCGCAGAGCAATTGTTTGGTGGTAAGCGGCGGGAAGAAAGTTTTTGAGATATTTTCTACTTCAAGGATATTGTCCATGATCATAGCGATACTATCATATATAACCTGCCTTTTCAAATTAAATGACGACACGAGTTATGAAGCGTATCTTGCGATATAACTCGTTTGTCGGAATTTATACCGATACTAGCAAGCAGATTTCTGTGAAATCTGCGTAGCGATTTAGTAGCGGTATCTATTTAGGTGTTTTTCAAATTAAATAATGGCCATAACTCATTATTTTTGTTGAAGTTCGGCGGTTTTTATGTTTTAATAACAACATGCAACAGTACGAGCTGAACCTCAGGGATTATGTAAGGATATTCAGAAAAAGGAAGCTCTCTGTCATCGGGACTTTTGTCGTTGTCCTGGCAGCCACGGTTTTTAACATCTCCCATCAACCCTACGTTTACGAGACATCCGCAACCGTTAAGATAGAAGAGCGCAAAAGTATCGCCGGCCTTCTGACCGAGTGGATCGTCTATAACCCTCAAGATGTCATGGAATCGGAAAGCAAGTTTATTAAAGGATTTCCTGTGATGGAAAAGGTGGCTAAACGGCTTGGGTTGACTACGGATAAAATGTCGCCTGATGAAGCTGATGCGGTCATTGTGGGCCTGCGGGGAAGTATAAATACTAAAAAAATAGAAAACACCAATATTATTGAAATCGTAGTCAGGGGCGGAAACCCTAAACAGATCATGGATCTGGCTAATACCGTTGCCTCTGCTTATGTTGAGCAAAACTTGGCAGAAAAAACGCAACAGGCGAGGGCTGCCAGGCAATTCATTGAGAATCAATTGCAGCAGCTCACTGAGAGGATGAGGAAGGCTGATGAGACCTTGCGTGGTTACGGCGGCAGCGCGAGCGATTTAAGAATGGCCGAGCCCATCCAAAATAAGATCATTGAGCTGCAGTTTGAAAAAACCGCTCTTTTGCAGAAATATACGGAAAAACACCCCAAGATCACGCAGTTGACCCAGCAGATCAAAGATCTGAATGGGCAGATCAGGGGTTTTTCAGGTGATGAGCTGGAGTACGGAAGCGTTATCAGAGAAGTTGAGATCAATAAGAAGCTCTACGCGATGCTTAAAGAGAAACTTGAGGAGGCGCGTATCACCGAAGCCCAGAAGGTCAGTGACGTATCTATCGTGGACCCGGCTGTATTGCCTACAGATCCCGTTGAGCCTAATAAGCGCATGGCTGTATTGATCGGAGCTCTTTTAGGGTTGATCATGGGGATAGCTCTTGCCTTCTTCTTGGAAACGATGGACCCATCTATCGGCACTATTGAGGACGTAGAGAACGTCATCAAAGTCCCTGTTTTGGGAGTCGTGCCTTCTATACATGCCGAATTAGAGGCTAAAAAACAGGGATTATTTGCCAATCTTTGGGCAAGAGGCAGCAAGGCGAGCCGCGAAGAGAAGAAAAAAGAGATGGACCGCTATGTGCGGCTATTCGTTCACTATAACCCTAATTCGCTGGTAGCAGAGGCGTTTCGTAACATCCAGGCGAATCTAAAGATAAGCGCGGAAAAGAAAGTTTTTGTCGTGACAAGCTCAGGCCCGGGCGAAGGCAAGACGAGCGCCGTCATTAACCTCGGGCTTACGTGCGCGCAGAGCGGTTTAAAAACGCTTCTTGTTTCTGCGGATCTAAGGCGGCCGTCTATTGCGAGGGCATTTGGCCTGCATCGCGAACTGGGGCTTACGGAGTATCTTGAGGGGTTGTTGGATTACAATGGTATCGTCAAGAACGTTTCTGACATGGCGTTAGGCGAGATGGGTTTTGACGAAATATTGAAATTCCCGGGTATTGAAAATATTTCGCTTATCTCAAGCGGCGACTTGCCGGCAAACCCGGTTGCGGTGCTTGAGTCAAAGAGGCTGCAGCAGTTAGTTGATGATGCCAGAAAAGATTTTGACCTGGTTCTTTTTGATTCGCCGCCTATACTGCCTATCGCTGATGCGACTATTCTGGCTCCGCGGATGGATAGCGTCATTCTTGTGTATGAGATAGGACGAACCGCGCGCCAGGCCTTATTACGGGCGAAGGTCCAAATAGAATCCACCGGCGCAAAGCTGGCGGGGGTTATTTTGAACAATATCAGGCCTCAGACGCAATCCATAATGTTTTCATACCCATACTATTACAAGTATAAGTATGAGGAAGCAAAGGATAAAGATTCAAAGAAAAAGGGGACTCTAGAGGCTTGAAAGCATTCCAAAAAATTCTCTCCCGGAGAGGCCAGGCTACACCTGTCTTCATCATACTATTTATAGTTGTCCTCTTTTTCTTAACCCTCAACATCCCTAAGGTACGTCCTCAATATTTCATATTTTTCTTTTTAGGCATCGCTGTTTTTGTCACCGCGTTTTTAAATACAAATTTCGCGCTCGGAGTGTTTATATTTTCCATGCTTTTATCTCCTGAGATATCGGTCGGGCAGGTCGTCGACAGGGCTGTAGTCGTCAGGATGGATGATATTTTTCTTCTAATGATCTTTTTGGGCTGGATGGCCAAATTGGCCGTGTTTAAGGAGATAGGAGTATTGAAGCGCACACCTTTAAACGGCCCGATCTTCGCATACATTTTTGCCTGCATTTTTTCAACTGCCCTTATGCTTATTGAAGACAGGGGGACTTTTGCCAGATCTGCTTTTTATCTTTTGAAATATTTTGAATATTTCATATTATATTTTCTGGTAGTCAATAATATTGAGAATTTCAAGCAGGTCAAGGTGTTCATTTTTCTTTTGATCATTACCTGTCTTATTGTCAGCGTATACGGCCTTTATTCTCATTTTATCCTTGGGTTGCGCGCGACCGCCCCTTTTGAAGGCCAGGAGGGAGAAGCCAATACTTTGGCAGGTTACCTTGTTTTACTTATGGCTGTCATGATGGGTTTATTTTTTTATGCGCCCATTTCTCAGCGTGAACGCCTCGGCCTGGGTGTGGTCATTCTTTCTGCTTTTGCCACACTTGTTTTTTCACTTTCACGCAGCGGTTGGCTGACTTTTCTGGTTATGTACCTGTCGTTTATAGCGCTGGCCAAGAGAGGGCGCGGCCTTTTGTTCTTTGTCCTTTTGATCATGTCATTATCTGCCCCGTTTTTAACGCCTCAAATTGTGCGGCAGCGTGTTAGCAGCACATTTGAGCAGGGCGGCAAGACGTATAGGGTCATGGGCAAGGCAATGACGATAGATGAATCCGGAGCCGCGCGCATTGATTCCTGGGAACACGGTCTTCGCAAGGCTTTAAAAAAGCCGATGTTTGGTTTTGGAATTCCCGGCGCATCCGTAATTGATAATCAATATATGCGCGTTTTGGTAGAGACGGGTTTTCTGGGTTTTCTAATGTTTTTGTTTCTCTTATTCAGGATATTCAAGGTAAGCCGGGATTCTCTTGTTTCCGTTGAAGGCAATCCTTGGGCGCAAGGGGTTACCATTGGGTTTATCGCAGGATTTTTAGGGCTCCTCCTGCACGGGTTTTCAGCTGCCACATTCATACTTATCAGGATAATGGAGCCGTTCTGGTTTCTGGCTGCCATTGTAGTAACGTTGCCGCATATTTTGCCTCCTGAGCCTAAGGCCGATGCCGGATCCTGGTCAACAACGTGAGAAGG
>JAZDLG010000084.1:0-30330 GCA_043802125.1 Candidatus Omnitrophota bacterium | reverse complement strand
CGAATTGCGCTCTCACTCCGGACTTGAGGTTCGCGCGCATATTTTTTAGCGTCTACGGGGATGAGCAGAAGTGGAAGGATACCCAGGCAGGCCTGGAACATGCCGTTGGTTTTATCCGCCGCGTACTTGGAGAAAGGCTGGATCTGCGGTTTGTGCCTGAGATAGTCTTTGTCAGCGATCACTCCTCTGAATACAGTATTATCATTGAACAACGGCTTGAAGAGATAAAGGACGAACAGGCCGGTATGCCAAAACCTAAGAAAAGAAAGGCCGGACATGCTGTCAAAAAAGCTTCTCGGCGTCCTAAGAAAAAAACAAAATAAAGTATTTCTGGTATCCGCTCATATCAGCCTGGAAGGCGATGCCTTGGGCTCGGAACTGGCATTGGCGAGCCTGTTGAAACGCCTTGGGAAAAAAGTCATAATATTAAACCAGGACGAGCCGCCAGTGGAGTATAGTTTTTTGCCGGGCCTGGGTTCTATCAGGCGCAAGGTCATTTTGCCTGATTATGACGTGGCTGTCCTTGTTGATTGTTCGGATATTTCAAGGATAGGCAAAGCGGTAAAGGTTTTACGGAAAGACCGGCTGTTAGTGAACATTGACCACCATATAAGCAATACTATGTTTGGAGATGTCAACTGGGTGAAGCCAAACTCTTCCAGCGCTTCGGAAATGGTGTATGAGTTATTCAAGGCGCTTAACGTTAAGATCAATAAGAATGAAGCGCTGTGCCTCTATACGGGTATTTTAACGGATACGGGTTCTTTTAAATATTCAACAACATCATCCTTTACCCATTTGATCACGAGTGAGCTTTTGAAACACAACCTTGATGTAAATGGTATATATCGCCATATTCATGAGTCTTTGGATGTCCATACAGTGAAGGCGCTCGGAAAAGTCATAGAGACCTTAAAAGTAGGGCTAAAAGGAAAGCTCGCATGGCTTGAAGTTAAAAATAGCCTTATAAAACGACAACCCGCGCTTGCGGAAATGACGGATGACATAATACATTTTGTCCGCGCTATCAAAGGCGTTGAGGTAGCTCTTCTATTTAAAGAGATAAAGGCAGGCCGCGAAGTAAGGGTCAATCTCCGTTCCCGGGGTAAAGTAGACGTGAATAAATTGGCAGGTTTATTCGGCGGCGGCGGCCACAAGATGGCGAGCGGCTGTACTCTGAAGGGCTCTCTTAAAGATGTTGTAAATCGCTTCATAGGCGAGGCGCAAAGGCGGATCCTGTGAAAGAAGGCATACTTATCATAGATAAACCCGCGGGTGTCACGTCGCACGATATCGTAGATATCGTGAGAAAAAAGGTCGGAACAAAACAAGTGGGGCATAGCGGGACATTAGACCCGGTGGCTACTGGCGTGCTTGTGCTTTTGGTGGGGAAGGCGACGAAACTCTTCGCCAAATTTGTGCATTTTGATAAAGAATACGAAGCGACTTTAAGGCTCGGTATCATGACTTCAACGGGGGATTCTCAAGGCAAGGTTTTAAGCGAAAAAGATTTTAGCCATTTGACACAGGAAAATGTCAGGGATGCCTTCTTTGAGTTTATCGGTCCTCGGCAGCAGGTCCCGCCTATGGTCTCGGCCATTAAACATAAGGGCCGCAGGCTATATGAGCTGGCGCGCCGGGGCATTGAGGTTGAGCGCGCAGCGCGGCCCATTAATATCTATGAACTGAATATCACGCGTATGGACTTACCTGAGATAGATTTTTTTATCAAGTGTTCAAAAGGCACGTATATCCGCCGCTTAGGCGAAGAGATAGGCGAAAAACTAGGCGTCGGCGGTTATATTTCGCGTATCCGCAGGGTCTCGTTAGGGCCTTTTCACATCCGTGACGCTGTTTCTTTAGAGGATATCCATGAGAGTCATTTACGGGCCTGGAAGCCTTAATAAGTTTAAAGCGAAGGCGAAGGTCGTCGCAGTCGGCGTCTTTGACGGCGTCCATCTGGGACATCAGATGATATTGCGCCGCGTTGTCAAAGAGGCAAAGCGCTCATCTATAGCGAGCGCCGTAGTAACTTTTTATTTTCATCCGTCGCATCTTTTTGACCCACTTAAAAAAATCCCGCATCTGACTTCTCTGGAACACAAGATATCGGTTATCGCCGCTTGCGGCATAGACTATTGTTACGTCGTCAATTTTGACAGGGCTTTCGCGTCCATGACGCCTGAACATTTTGTCAAAGGCATCTTGCTTAAAAAAATAGGTATGGCCTCCCTGTACGTGGGGGAAGATTTTATGTTCGGAAAAAACGCCAAAGGCGGCAAAGGCCTCTTAGAGGCATTATCAAAGAAATTTCATTTCAAACTACACGTCTTAAAGCATCTTAAGATAGCCAACAGGATAGTCTCAAGCACCATTATCCGCACGCTGGTAAGACAAGGCCGGCTTGACTTAGCTTCGCGTTTTCTCGGCCGCTATGTTTCTATCTTAGGTGAGGTCATAAAGGGCGAAGGGCTGGGTGCCGCGCTGGGATATCCTACGGCAAACATAATGCCTAATCATGAAGTCCTGGTGCCAAACGGTATTTACGCGACTTATGGTATTTCCAGAGGCAGGGCATTTAAGAGCGTCACCTATATAGGCACAAGGCCGACGTTTAAGGCGGTCGGTAGGAGTATTGAATCTTTTTTATTTGATTTCAGAAAAAATATCTACGGCTCCAAGATGGAGATACAGTTTGTAAAGAAGATAAGGGATGATAAAAAATTTCCTTCCGCGCGCGAACTCACCATAGCGATAGAACAGGATGTCCTCTCCGCAAGAAAGATCCTAATTCCCTGATACAGTTCTGCGATAACCTCCGCTGACTCATGAAGTTTTTTTCTCTTTTTTACTTGACAAAGTGGCGCAATTTTCCTATAATTTGGATACAAGTGGAGCAAAGTGGAGTAAAGTGGATATATGTTTTACGGCGAATACGCGCATTCCATAGACAATAAAGGCCGCCTTATACTGCCTTCTAAATTAAGGGAGACGGCTAAGAATAATTTCGTGGAGAAGTTCTATATAACGCGAGGTCTTGATAAGTGCCTCTTTATGTTCAGCGAAGAAGAGTGGAAGGCCGCTGAGCAGAAGTTCAAGTCCATGTCTTTCACAAAACAAGATTCAAGAAAATTCAACCGTCTTTATTTTTCCGGGGCTGTTGAAATAATCCCCGATAAACAGGGAAGGATACTTTTGCCTTCGTATTTGAAAGATTTCGCGCAGATCAAAAGAGACGTCGTCATCATAGGTGTTTCCAGCAGAATAGAAGTTTGGGCTAAAGACCAGTGGCAGGAATTCTATAAGTCCAATCTGGAATCTTTTGAGGATACAGCTGAAAAGCTGATAGAAAATTTATAGCCCAGAAAGGGCAGACCCTCCCAATACCATATAAGGGAGGGGTCTAATGGAGGATCTTATGATCAAAGCGACAATGGCCTTACCTGAAGTCCGCAACATCGTAAGAACAGATAACAGGATATTTTTTCGCAATCCCCTCTATGACGTCAAGACGCAGGTCAAGAATGTCAACACTGGCGAAAGGTTCAGCGCTTTTGTCAAGGACTTGAGCGGTTCAGGCATGGGTTTGGCTACGTCAGAGGCATTTTCCGCCGGGACTATTTTTGAGATCTCGCTTGAGATACCGGACGGTTTCGGCCCTCTTAAACTCTTAGGGCGCGTGGTGTGGTCTAAAGAGGTGGATTTTTTAGGTTACAAGACAGGTGTAGTGATATTAAATCCGCGGTTCATGTCAGTATCAAGGATCCTTAAATTATTCTTTTGATAATACGATGTGGTCGGACATTATGACTTTTAGCGGCTTAGGAGGGCAGACCAGCCAGCTGTTGGAGCCTTCCCTGGAAGAAGACGGCGGGTTTACTATGCGAGCATATCAACATCAGCCGGTTATGTATAAAGAAGTACTGTCGTTCCTTGATCTCAAGGATGGGATGGTCGTCCTTGACGCTACACTTGGGCTCGGTGGGCATGCCGCAGGCATCTTAGAGAAGATAACTCCTCACGGCAGATTTATCGGCATAGATAAGGATGCCGAATCGCTCAACGAGGCCAAAGAGAAGCTAAAGAAATTTTCAAAACACTGCATTTTTGTCCAAGACGATTTCAGGAATCTTGATAAGGTCCTAGAAGAAAAAAGGATCAGGCGCGTGGATGCCTTTCTTTTTGATCTGGGGATATCTTCTTATCAGCTTGATAACGCAGGGCGCGGGTTCGGCATTAGGAGCGAAGGGCCTTTGGACATGCGCATGGACCGTAATAGCTTTATTTCGGCATACGACCTTTTGAATAATCTTACAGAAGAAGAGATCTCTTCTGTCATTTGGCGGTTTGGCCAGGAGAGGTTCTCTCGGCGTATAGCCCGGGCTGTGGTAAGGCGCAGAGAGAAGGCGCCTATCTCTTCTACTAAAGAGTTAGCTGAGCTGGTCTTGAATGTCCTGCCATACAAAGCAAGATTTCACAAGATCCATCCGGCAACGCGGACGTTCCAGGCCTTGCGGATAGCCGTAAACAGAGAGTTGGACGCTTTGGATGAGGCGCTCAAGAAAACCGGTCTTTTCGTAAACAAGGGCGGCCGCATATGCGTGATCTCATTCCATTCGTTGGAAGACAAAATAGTCAAAGAGAATTTTAGGGAGTTGGTAAAAACAGGGCGTTTCCGTCTCCTTTTTAAAAAAGTGCTGCGGCCGCAGGAAGAGGAGATATCAGATAACCCCAGAAGCCGCAGCGCCAAGATGAGAGTCATAGAAAGGTTTAAATGAGGACGTCGCGCTGTATTCTTTACACCGCTTTGGGCACTGTGTTGTGCCTATTTTACGTTTTTCAACAGACCGAGATCGTCAAGCTGGCTTATAGGATCACGTCTACAGAAAAGATCCTGGAGAGCGCTTTGGATAAGAAGACGTCGTTTGAATATACTCTGTCCAGCTTAGAATCGCCGCTAAGCCTTGATAAGAACCTGTTTTTAAAAAACAACGGATTTGAGATGGCCGGAAAATATAAATTGGTTAAAGTCGACAACGTCAATACATCGGCAAAAGGGTCACCCGTAAAGGTAGCTGCTGTTAAAACTTCAAACCGCGGTGTTCTATTCAAACGCTTGGCTTTCTCGGCTATCTTTGCGAGCAAACAAGCGGAAGCCAAGACTGTAAAATAAATGAGGCCCAGACTTACGGAACCGCCGCTCTGCGGCGGTTCCGTAAGTCTGTTGGCCGAATTTATCCCAATACTAGCAAGCAGATTTGAGCACCATAATGTTATTGTAGCGAAATCCCTGCGGGTTTTGCGGGGATGTTTGCTTCTGCGAAGCGTTTTAGTATTGGGATCTAGTATGACGAATTTCTTTTACGTTTCCTTTTATTAAGTGCAACTCAAAATCAAACCTTTAAGGTTTTCGGTAGTCCTTATTTTTTTTATAGGACTACTTTTAGTTTTTTTGGTCCAGCTCATCTTTGTGCAGTTTTTCCGCTCGTCTTTCCTCCTTAAACTAGCTGCTAAACAGCATAATTATTATCTTGAGCTTCCTCCTGACAGGGGGGCTATTTACGACCGCTACATGAGGCCTATGGCTGTAAATGTCTCCACTTTTTCTCTTTACGCGATACCGCCTAAGGTTAAGAACAAAGAAGCATTGGCCGAATATCTAAATTCGCTTCTGGGTTTGGATAAGAACTTTATAATAGAGAGGCTTTCAAGGAAAAAACAATTTATCTGGCTGGCGCGCAAGCTGGATTGGGAGGCCATGGAAAAGATAAAAGCGCAAGGCCTGGCCGGACTTGGCTTCATAAGGGAAAGCAGGCGTTCTTATCCCAATTCAAAATTAGCGAGCCAATTGATCGGGTTTGCCGGATTGGATAATGTAGGGCTTGACGGCCTGGAGATGCAGTATGATCCTTACCTTAAGGGTGAGCCCGGTTGGACCTTTGTGTTGAGGGACGCCAGAAGAAGGGATCTGGCGCTTCAAGATGTCCTGCAGCCTCCGGTAGACGGATATTCTCTTGTGTTGACGATAGATGAGATCGTTCAGTATATCGCAGAGCGCGAGATAGATAAGATCTATCAAAAGTATAACGCCAAGGGCGCCTCTATTGTTGTTTTAGATGTTAAGACAGGTGAAGTCCTTGCTATGGCTAGCCGTCCGACGTTTGACCTAAATGATCCTTCTGCTTATTCTCTTGAGTCCAGGCGCAACAGGGCGGTCACTGATTATTTTGAGCCCGGCTCAGTCTTTAAGATCGTCACGGCAACAGCAGCTTTAAATGAAGGAAAATTTTCACCAAAAGATAAGATTTTCTGCGAAAATGGAGAATATCGCGTTGCGAACCACACTCTCCATGATGTTCATCCCTATGGATTGCTTGAGTTCCGCGAAGTGATAGCTCAGTCCAGCAATATCGGAACGACAAAAATAGCCCAAAAGATAGGTGGTGCGGCTGTGTATGATTATGCAAAGGCTTTTGGGTTCGGGAGTGTGACTTCTGTCGGCCTCCCGGGAGAGGTAGGGGGTGTTTTAAAGCTTGTTTCAACATGGTCTAAGACGTCTATCGGCGCAGTTCCGATAGGCCAGGAAGTGTGCGTGACGACTCTGCAGCTGGCTGCCGCTGTTTCTGCGATAGCCAACAATGGCACCTACATGAAACCTTATGTGGTGCGCGCCGTAATTGATAAAAAAGGTGAGGTGATAAAGAGCTTTGACCCTCAACCCTTAAGGCAAGTCATGACCGAAGAAACGTCAAAGACAATGCGCGATATTCTGGCGGCTGTGGTGGAGTCAGGCACAGGCAAATTAGCGCAGTCCAAGTTTTTTAAGTTCGCAGGCAAGACAGGCACCGGGCAAAAAATAGATCCCAACGGGACTTTTTCTCATACTAAGTTCACGGCATCTTTTATAGGGTTCGCGCCTGCGGAGGATCCCCAGATAGCTATAGCGGTTATCGTAGATGAACCCAGGCCTTATTATTACGGAGGCGTTGTTTCGGCGCCGGCTTTTAAGCTTGTGGCGGAAGATGTGCTAAAATATAGGCAAGCCAATGAAAATTAAACAGTTGCTGGAGGGTGTAGATGTCGCTGGAGTGTGTCCTGAATTCAAGGATGTGGAGGTTAAGCGCATTTCTTGCGATTCAAGAGATGTGACCCCGGGCACGGTCTTTGTAGCTGTCCGCGGGCCGATGCGCGACGGACACAAGTATATTGATGATGCCGTCAAAAAAAGGGCAAGTGCTATCATTTTAGAAGACAGGTCTTTGAAGCCTTTGACAAGCGAAGGTGTGCCTTTTATCATAGTCAACGATTCAAAAGAGGCTTTAAGCAAAATAGCGGACACCTTCTTTGGCTATCCCTATCAGCGTATTAAATGTGTCGGGATAACCGGAACGAACGGCAAGACCACTGTATCTTATCTTGTAAAAAGCGTTTTAAACGCGGCAGATGTTAAGTGCGGGCTTATAGGCACGATAGGATACAAGGTTGATGAGGAAAATATTAAAACCAACAATACAACGCCCGGGGTCCTTGAATTGCATGAATTGATGAGCAATATGGCTAAGGCAGGCGACACTTATGTGGCTTTGGAAGTCTCTTCTCACGCCCTTGACCAGGAAAGAGTGAAGGGCATCATTTTTAGATCGGCCATCTTTACTAATCTTACGCAGGACCATCTGGATTACCACAAGACCATGGAGGATTATTTTTTAGCCAAACAGAAACTGTTCACAGAATACGCTGATGAAAATACGGATTTTGTTATTAATAAAGATGAAGCTTTTGGGCAACGGCTTGCGCGTTCTTTAAAGGGGAGAATACTGACGTATGGATTTTCTTCAGACGCAGACGTGTGTGTCATGCGACACGAACTTTCGCGCGGCGGCAGCCAGGCTATCATCAAGATACCGCAAGGTGTAATAAATATTGTATCTGCCTTGGTTGGCAGGCACAATCTGTATAATATCATGGCCGCGGTAGCCTTTGGGGTCTCTGAAGGGTTAGATCAGGCTTCTATCAAGAAGGGTATAGAAGCTGTTTCTTCGGTACCCGGCAGGCTTGAGAGGATAGACGCAAAGAAAGGTTTCAGTGTTTTTGTGGATTACGCCCATACGGACGACGCTCTTAAGAATGTTCTTGAATCTTTGCGCCTGATTCTCCATAATGGCAGGATCATCATTGTTTTCGGATGCGGCGGAGATAGAGATAAAGGTAAGAGGCCCAAGATGGGGCGTGTGGCAAGCGTCTTTTCTGACTATTGTTTCGTGACTTCCGACAATCCGCGCAGCGAAGAGCCTGAAGAGATCATTGAACAGATCATTGCCGGTATTGAAAAAAATAATTTTGAAGTCGAGCCCGATAGGTTTAAAGCTATCCAAAAAGCCCTTACTATGGCAGCCGAGGGAGATTTTGTTTTAGTGGCCGGCAAGGGACATGAGACATATCAGACGATCAAAGACAGAACTTTCGTCTTTGATGACAAGTCCGTAGTTTTGAAGATATTATCTTGCCCCGTTAGACGGGGCAAGCCGGAGAGCAATGTTTAGCACAAAAGATTTGATAAACGCGACAGGCGGCGATTTAAGCGCGGGCTTGAGGCGGGCTCGTTTTTCGGGCATTTCCATTGATACGCGCACGCTCAAAGAAGGCCAGGCCTTTATAGCCATTGTCGGCAAGAATTTTGACGGACATGATTTCATTATAGAGGCCGTAGGCAAAGGCGCAAAAGCCGTGATCTACGCGAATGCGGAAAAAGTAACCGCGTTCCAGAAAGGCGTTACCTATATCAAAGTCTTTGATACTACACTTGCCTTGGGCGCTATCGCGGGTTTTCACCGCAGGAGGTTTGATATTCCCGTTATCGCCGTGACAGGAAGCAGCGGCAAGACGACGACCAAAGAGATGATAGCATGGGTGCTTTCGGCCAAATATAATGTTTTAAAGAATGCCGGTACTCAGAACAATCTCATCGGCGTACCTTTGACTCTTTTGAACATCTATTCCAAGCATGATATCTGCGTTGTTGAAATGGGGACTAACCGCTTCGGAGAGATCAGATCGCTATCCCAGATCTCAGGGCCTAATGTGGGCGTCATTACGAACATCGGGCCATCGCATCTTGAATTTTTAGATAGTCTCAGAGGTGTCTATAAAGAAAAGATAGATTTGATCAAGCATCTAGTGTCTCCCGGCATCGCTTTCTTAAACCGCGCAGACGTGATCTTAGGGAAACTCAGCCGCATAAGATCAAGGCCCATTTTTTTTTACGGTATAAACAGGGAGTGCGATCTAAAAGCGACGGAGATAAACTACAAACCTTCAAGTATCTCTTTTGCCCTGAACGGGAACCATATCATGGAAGTAAAGCATAGCGCTCTTCACAATGTCAGCAATGCCCTGGCAGCCATAGGCTGTGGCCTTCTTTTTGGAGTAGATCTTTCGGAGATCAAAGAAAAGATAGAGACTTTTGATTCGCCTGACATGAGGCTTAAAGAGATTAAATTGAAGAAGTGCACGGTTTTAGATGATTCCTATAATTCCAACCCGCAGTCTTTAAAACACGCTATTGATGTCTTGTGCCGCCAGGCAACAAGCGGCCGCCGTATACTTGTCATGGGCGATATGCTGGAGTTGGGGAAAAAATCCGAGGAGTTCCACTCATATTTCGGAAGATACATTTCTAAAAAACCGGTTGATATCCTCGTGACCATGGGGCATTTTTCAAAAGGCACGCACGAGAGCGCCAAAAAAAGCGGCATGAGCGATGCGGCCGTCTTTCATTTTGATGATTGCGCCGCGGTCTTGGAATTTCTGTTGGCTCAAGTAAAAGATGGAGATATGCTTTTGATCAAGGGATCGCGCTCCATGCAGATGGAACGCATTGTCGCGTCTTTGAAGGAGAGGTATTAAATGCTTTATTATTTTCTTTATTCATTAAGGGATCTTTTCTCGGGTTTTAATGTCTTCAAGTACATCACATTCAGATCTGCCATGGCCGCTATAACGACCTTTTTTATCTGCATTATTTTCGGTTCCATGATCATTAGAAAGCTTGCTCAGTGGCATATCTGCGAGAACGTAAGGAAGAAAGATGAGGTGGCAGGACTTTACGATCTCCACCACCATAAACAGGGGACGCCGACCATGGGCGGCCTGCTTATGGTTTCTGCGATCATCTTGTCCACGCTCTTGTGGGCTGACCTTACTAACAAATACATCTTGGTCAGCCTTATTGCCATTCTTTGGTTAGGATTGGTCGGGTTCGCGGACGATTATATAAAGCTAAAATTCAAGCGGTCTAAAGGATTAAGCGCAAAGGCCAAATTTTTAGGCCAGATAATCCTTGGGTTCGCGATAGGGACTTTTCTTTATCTTGATCCGGAGACTTCAACCAATCTGGATGTGCCGTTTTTAAAGAACGTAGCTTTTGAATTGGGCGTCTTTTATATCTTTTTTGTCATGTTCGTCATCGTAGGCACTTCTAACGCGGTAAATCTCACGGATGGCCTTGACGGCCTGGCAACGGGATGCCTTTTGATGGTCATTTTTTCCTTTGGTATTATGAGCTATGTCAGCGGCCATTTGCGATTCAGCCAGTACCTGCTTATCCCCTATATTGAGGGCGTCGGTGAATTGACTGTATTTTGCGCCGCGATGATCGGCGCCTGTTTGGGGTTTCTCTGGTTTAATTGTCATCCGGCTTCGGTATTTATGGGCGATGTCGGTTCCCTTGCACTTGGCGGCGCTATCGGGATAGTGGCTATTTTCATAAAAAAGGAACTCTTGCTTGGCATTGTGGGCGGCATATTTGTCATTGAGGCGCTTTCAGTCATCCTGCAGGTGGGTTCGTTCAAGCTGCGGAAAAAAAGGATCTTTAGGATGGCGCCGCTTCATCACCATTTCCAGATGATGGGTTGGCCTGAGTCAAAGATCATAGTCAGGTTTTGGATCGTTGCGGCGATATTGGCGCTCTTTACATTGACGACGCTGAAACTCAGATGAAGTCATATAAAAATTTAAAGGTGACAGTAGTGGGCCTTGCGCGCAGCGGTATGGCAGCAGCCAGGCTCCTGAAAGAGTCAGGCGCCTTGGTCAGCCTTACGGAAAAGAACAATACGCCTGTTTTAGAGAAGCTTGCCGTACAGCTGAAGGCTGAAGGTATAGGTGTTGAGTTAGGGTCTCACAGCCGCTCTTTTGTTGAAGGCAGGGACTTTATCGTCATAAGCCCGGGCGTGCGGCCGGATGCTGACCCTGTTAAATGGGCCAGAGAGTCAGGTATTGAAGTTATCAGCGAAATTGAACTCGCCTTCTCTTTTTGTCAGGCGCCTGTCATAGCGATCACCGGAACCAACGGCAAGACGACAACAGCGACGCTGATAGGAGAGGTCGTAAAGGCAGCCGGCGTAAAAGCCCATGTGCTTGGCAATATCGGCACGCCGTTCTCTTCGGCTGTTCTTTCCATCCGCAAAGAAGATATCGTATCTTTAGAAGTCAGTTCTTTTCAGCTTGAGGCTATTAAAGATTTCAGGCCAAAGATCGCCGTAATCCTGAATCTTACGCCGGACCACCTTGATCGCTACAAGACAGTAGCTGAATATCTTGATGCAAAAAAACGCATTTATATGAATCAGGACAAAGATGACTTCCTCATTTTAAATTACGGGGATAATGCTTTACGTAAAACCGCGGCAGAAGCGAAATCCAAGGTAGTTTTTTTTAACAAAGAGGAGTGGGAAAAAGATTTTGACCAGAACCAGATGTCTGTTTTGGCTGTGGCTGAGGCCTTAGGTATCAAGCGTTCCGTCTGCCTGGAGGTCTTTAAGAAATTTAAAGGCGTTGAGCACAGAATGGAGTTTGTCCGGGAGCTTCGCGGCGTTGAATTTATCAATGATTCAAAAGCCACGAACATTGATTCAACTGTCTGGGCTCTTAAGAATATCCGTAAGCCGGCGGTTTTGATCGCAGGCGGCCGCGATAAGGGCAGCGACTTTGCCTCCATCAAAGATCTGGTTAAAAATAAGGTGCGCGAGGTCGTCCTTGCCGGCGAGGCAAGCGGCCGTATTGCCGCGGCGTGGGATGGAGTAGTGCCTATTTGCCGCGTCAAAACATTCCCTGAAGCTGTGAAAGCCGCTTACCAGAAAGCAAGGCCCGGAGAGATGGTACTTTTTTCTCCGATGTGTAAGAGCTTTGACATGTTTACCGATTATGAACACCGCGGCCGTGTTTTTAAAGAGATCGTTGGGAAATTATAGAAATGTATTATCCCGCCTCATAGTTATTTCGGCGGGATGTCACTGAATGTCCGTATTTAACGGATTGCGGACACATATAGGTTTTCCATATGAGAAGCACTAGGATCTCTATTTTCGTAACGATGCTTATCCTTATAGGTATAGGCATTGTGATGATCTACAGCGCCAGCTCCATACCGATGTGGCAGAGTACCGGCAGGAGCGCCAACCTTTTAAAAAAACAGTTCCTGTATCTTGTTCTTGGTTTTGCCGCTATGTTCGTCAGCATGGCTGTTGATTATCAGAAGCTGCGCAAGATAGCCAAGCCGCTTTTGATTTTTACTATTATTCCCCTGATCCTTGTCCTTGTCCCGGGTATATCCAGAGAGTCGGGAGGGGCCAAGAGATGGCTTCATGCCTTTGGTTTCAATTATCAGCCCTCGGAGTTCGTCAAGATAGCCCTTATTATTTATGTTGCTGATTTTATCAGTCGCAATGCCCGGTTTCTTAAGGAATTTTGGCGCGGCTTTGTGCCGCCCATGCTCGCTTTAGGGCTTGTGACTTTACTTGTCCTGTTTCAGCCGGATCTGGGCACCGCCATTTCTTTTGTGGTCCTGGTATTTATTATGATGTTTATTTCGGGTGCCAAGCCGCGGCATATCATTTTTACTTTTATATCAGCGCTGCCTTTTCTATATCTTCTTATTTTCAGCGTTCCGTACCGCAGGGCGAGGATACTCACTTTTTTGAACCCGTGGCTTGACCCTAAGGGCAGCGGTTTTCAGATCATTCAGTCTCAGATAGCGCTTGGTTCCGGCGGCCTTTTCGGAGTCGGATTAGGGCAGGGAAAACAGAAGCTTTTTTATCTGCCCGCGGCGCATACGGATTTTATTTTTTCCATCATCGGTGAAGAATTAGGTCTATTAGGAGCCGGTTTCGTCATACTCCTTTTTATTTTTTTGATATGGAACATGTCTAAGATCGTTTATAGCGTCCGCGACCCTTTTGGAAAATTGATCTGCATAGGCGTCTTGACCCTTATCGCTTTCTCGGCGGTTGTCAACATCGGCGTTTCAATCGGTTCTCTTCCTACTAAGGGCTTGCCGCTGCCTTTTATCAGTTACGGAGGCTCCTCTTTGATATTTCATATGGTAGCCGTGGGCTTGCTATTGAATATTTCAAAGGCCGAAGAGGTAACTTTATGACACTGCCCGTGCACAAGATTATGGTGGTTGCCTCAGGCAGCTGCGGCCATGTGTTTCCAGCTATCGGTTTTTGCAACGAGCTCAAAGAAACGCGCCTGAGTAGCTTCAGGATCGTCTTTGTAACTACTCCTGAATTTGATATGGTCGGCCCTGAATTCAATCCTGTTTTCTTGAAAGTTAATAAGTCGGCGCGGGGTATTTTTCGGCTCGTTATCGCAACTCTTAAGCTTATGTTCGATGTCCGGCCGGATATCGTTTTTGGTTTCGGTGGGTATTTCTGCGTGCCTTTTTTGATACTTGCAAAAATATTAGGTAAAAAAACACTTTTTCATGAACAGAACGTCGTTCCGGGCAGGGCCAATAGATTTTTAGCTGCCTGGGTTGACAGGATAGCTATTTCTTTTCCCGGGACCGAAAAATACTTTAAAGATCATAGGAAAAAGATATGCCTGACGCGTTATCCTTTAAGAAAAAATATGCGCGTTGTCCCAAAAGAAGAAGCGCTGCGATTTTTTGGTTTTGAAACCGGTTTTTTTACTGTTTTGGTCGTGGGCGGGAGTCAGGGGGCGAGCCGGCTCAACAACGTTTTCATAGAAGCTATTAAGGTTAGTAATAACTCACACCGGCTGCAGGTCATACATTTGGCTGGACGCGTTAACGCGGCAGTTGTTAAGGAAACCTATTGTCACCTGAACGTAAAGAGTAAAGTTTTTGATTTTCTTAGTGATATGGAATACGCCTACTCGGCTGCGGACCTGGCAGTCAGCCGTTCAGGCGCCGGATGCGTTATAGAGATCATGCGTTTTGGCCTTCCATCAATACTGGTACCATATCCTTTTGCCGGGGCGCATCAAGTGGAAAACGCAAGGGTCTTAGCTGACAAGGGCGGGGCCATAATGGTTGAGGATCACAGGTTGACCCCTGAGCTGATAGGCGGGCTTTTGGATATTTTTATTGATGACCGGATAAGAAGAAAGGCGATGTCGTCCATTGTTTCATCACTTTATTTAACGGCGCAGAATCCTACATTAAGCGAACTGGTAACACTATGAAGACAACGATCATTGCCATAGCCTGCTATTTAACGTTGTGTTTTTTTGTCTGCGCAGAAGACTTTTCAGAAACAAAGAGTGACCACTTTGTCGTATATTATAAAGATGTGCCGGCAGAGTTTGTTGGCACCATCATAGATTATAGCGAAAGGTATTATAATGAGTTGACACAAAAGCTCGGGTTCACGCGCTACGATTATTGGACGTGGGATAAGAGAGCCAAGATCTACGTCTATCCGGACCAGGAGACATATCTGAAAGAGACCAAGCAGCCGGCCTGGTCATCAGGGGTCGCGGCCTACGACCAGAAGACCATATGGACATTTCCCAGGGAATCCGGATTTTTTGATTCACTCCTGCCGCATGAATTAGGCCATATTATTTTTAGGGAAGTCATTGGCGGCAGAGATGTGCCGCTTTGGCTGGAGGAAGGTGTTGCCTCATATCTTGAGCAGGCCAAGCGTTTCGGGTCTGACAAGATCGTGCTTGACGCTCTTGACAATAAGTCATTTATTCCCCTTCAGGAATTGACTCAGATAGACGCGTATGCCCTCAGGCAGCGGCCTGATATCAATCTCTTCTACGCGGAGTCTGTCAACGTTATCAGCTATCTTATTGACAAGTTCGGGCCAGAGGCATTCAATGACTTCTGCAAGAAATTGAGGGACCGCAAATCTTTAGATGATGCTCTTGCTTATGCGTATTTTGATATACGCAGTTTATCGCAACTTGCGACACTGTGGGAGGCCTCATTAAAAGATAAGTTGAGAAGTAAGAGCAAAACGATATTGTAGCTCATGATCAATAAAAGACATATTCACTTTATAGGTATTGGCGGTATCGGCGTCAGCGGCATAGCGCATTTAGTCTTAAAGCAGGGAGAAGAGGTTTCAGGTTCTGATATAAAAGAGTCTGCCATTACGCGTAAACTCGCAAGCCTGGGTGCCAGGATATTCATCGGCCATAGGCAGGAGAATATAGAAGGCGCTGATCTGGTAGTGTATTCTTCTGCCATACAACCGGATAATCCGGAAATGGCTGCTGCAAGGAAAATGGGTATACCTATAAGAAAAAGGGCCGAATTCTTAAGCGAGCTGATGAAGGATAAATTGGTAATCACAGTCACGGGGGCTCATGGTAAGACTACGACGTCGTCTCTGGCTGCGAAGCTGCTTATGGGCGCCGGTTTAAATCCGACCATAGCTGTCGGAGGTATCTTGCGCGAGGATGGAGATAGCGCAAAGTTAGGGCAAAGTGACTATTTTGTAGCTGAGGCAGATGAAAGCGACGGGACTTTTTTATGTTATACCCCGACCTATTCTATCATCACGAATATTGACTGCGAACACATGGATTTCTATAAGACCTATGATAATCTCCTGAATTCTTTTTCGGTCTTCGTGGGCCAGACGAAAAAAGAAGGTTGTGTGATTTATTATGAGGGCGATGATGCTCTGTCGAGCATTATTGCAAGGTCTAAAGTGAGGGCAATAAGTTTTGGCTTTTCTAAGCAAGCTGATCTTTACCCCGAAAATATTTCTTTGGCGCAATGTCGCCTGGGATTTACCTGTATTAAGGACGGACTAAAGGCCGGCGAGGTTTCTTTGGCGCTGATGGGGCGCCATAATATCTTGAATGCTCTGGCTGTTATTGCCCTTGGATTTGAGCTTGGGTTGGATTTTGACAAGATACGATCGGCATTAAGCGGTTTTAGGGGTGTTGAGCGGCGCTTCCAGGTAAAATACGAAGACAGAGATGTTTTAATAGTTGATGATTACGCGCACCACCCCTCTGAAATCTCAGCTACCATAGAAGCGGCAAAAGTCTGCCAACGCTCAAGGCTTTTTGTTGTTTTTCAGCCTCATCGCTACACGCGCACAAAACTCCTAATGGACAGATTTGGCGCCAGCTTTATCAAATGCGATAACTTGATAATCACGGATGTGTACGCGGCTGGCGAGGCGCCGATAGAAGGCGCGAGCGCTCAAGACCTTGCCCGGCGCGTAAGGCAGGATGCAAAAGTTCCTGTTGAGTATGTAGCGAAAGAAAACTTGCTTGATTTTCTTAAAAAGTCGGTCAGGCAAGATGACCTTATATTATTTCTGGGAGCGGGTGACATAACAAAGATCAGCGATGAGTTCTCAAAAAATTTCAAAAAATAGGCTAAAAGTAGGCGAGTCCCTCAAAGGGCATACCACTTTTAAGATCGGCGGTGAGGCGCGATACTGGTATGAGCCGAAAAATAGAACTGAGCTCGCCCGTTTTTTAAAAAAGCCTGTTCTGTCTTTGCCTGTTTTTGTGATAGGCGCAGGCAGTAATCTCTTGGTCAGAGAAGGCATTATCAATAAGGTGTTCATCCATTTAAGCGCGCCTGATTTTACTAAAATTGAGGTGCGCAAAGATAAGGTGACTGCCGGGGCAGGGGTCAAAATAGGCCGCTTGATCTCTGTCCTAAGCTCAAAAAATATCGGCGGCTATGAGTTCCTGGCAGGTATCCCGGGCACTGTTGGAGGAGCTTTGGCGATGAACGCGGGTACCTACGGGGAAGTCAAAGATATTGTGTCGGAAATAGAAGTATTGGACAGGAACGGACGCAGTTTGAGGTTAAAAAGGCGCGACATAAATTTTTCATATAGAAATTCAAGTTTGCGGCCTTACATTATTGTATCTGTTGTTTTAAAATTGAAGACAGAGGATAAAGCAAGCGCCCGGGAAAGAATAAAAAATATTTTGATAAAACGGTTAAGCGCACAAGATTGGCAGCATCCCAGCGCCGGGAGTTTTTTTATGAACCCTGATCCGGCGCATCCGGCGGGCATTTTGATAGACCAATGCCGCTTGAAGGGGTTGAGAGTAGGCGGAGCCCAGGTCAGCGAAAAACACGCAAATTTTATCATCAACGTTAAAGACGCAAAGAGCTCTGACGTTATTAAGCTCATGGAAATTATAAAGGAAAGAGTGTATAATCAGTTCAAAATCAAACTAGCGTCAGAGGTTGAAGTTGTCTCTTGAGGGAAAACGAATCGGTGTAATGATGGGTGGCCTCTCCGCTGAGAGGGATATCTCTTATAAGTCAGGGCAAGCGGTCTTTAGCGCCCTTAAGCGGTCGGGCCTGGATGTGGTGGCTTTAGAGATCGCACGCGATACCGAAGAAGAGATCAGGTCGGCCGTTGTTAATTCTGCCGTAGATATTGTTTTTATCGCTATGCACGGAGGGTTTGGCGAAGACGGCCGCCTGCAGCATATCTTAGAAAAAATGAACGTGTGTTATACCGGGTCTCGGGCTCGGTGCAGCAGGATGGCTATGGATAAGACCATATCGTGCCGCTTGTTCCAAAAAGCCGGATTGCGCGTTCCAAAACACAGGCAATGGAGGAGAGGGGCTATCCGTTTTTTTGCCGATCTTTTTTTGCGCTATCCGCTGGTCGTCAAGCCTTCTGCCCAGGGGTCCAGCATCGGGATATCCTTTGTTGATTCCTCAAAGTCACTTTCAGAAGCCTTAGGCCTGGCTTTAAAGTTCAGTGATGAAGGCGAGGAAGTACTGATAGAAGAATTTATCAAGGGCAGGGAGATCACTGTTTCAGTGCTTGACGGCAACGCGCTGCCTGTCGTAGAGATAATCCCTAAGAAACAATTCTTTGATTTTGAAGCGAAATATCAAAAAGGCATGGCGGAATACGTAGTGCCGGCGCCCTTAGATGATGCTACGGCGCGAAAAGTTAAGGCGGATGCCTTGACCGCTTATCGGGTTTTGGGTTGCAGGCATTTGTCACGCGTGGATATGATCATAAGTGAAGATGGCCGCGTGTATGTGCTTGAGGTAAATACCATACCCGGCATGACTGAGACGAGCCTTTTGCCCAAGGCCGCGCAAGCGGCTGGCATAGGTTTTGATCAATTGTGTTTGAAGATCGTTGAGATGGCGGCTGTTAGCGAGAATATATGAGTAAAAATAAAA
This sequence comes from Candidatus Omnitrophota bacterium, assembly GCA_043802125.1. Taxonomy (GTDB): domain Bacteria; phylum Omnitrophota; class Gorgyraeia; order Velamenicoccales; family Velamenicoccaceae; genus Phelpsiimicrobium. The sequence goes on along the minus strand of JAZDLG010000084.1, from coordinate 11,888 downwards.
AAGGCCGGGATGCCTCTCCATTTTTTTTACTTGTGGTCATGCCTTTGCTGGCAATAGCCATTTCTTCTTTTGCCATCTATAAAGGTGTGGAAAATTATATAACGACCTCTAATTATTTTAAAGTAAGGGAACTGACTATTGAGGGTATCGCGGACGCCCGCTATCTTGGCCTGATCAAGGAGGAGATACTAGGGACGAATATATTTCGCGTAGACACGAGGAAGTTGTCGGAAAGAATAAGAAGGCGGTTCCCGACATTTTATAGCGTTATCGCCACGCGCGTTTTACCTTCGCGATTGTTGATAGAGGCCAAAGAACGTTTACCTGTCGCTGTCTTAAAGAGGGATTTGTATTACGTCTTTGACACGGAAGGTGTGGCTTTATCCAGTTTTGCTACTCTTGAGTTTCTTGATTTTCCTATTATTACGGGCCTGGAGAACAGGATCCCGAGGATAAAAGTAGGTATTGCGTATCCGGGTAGCGTTTTGGAGCGGCCTCTTTACTTAGCCCGCGTTCTTAAAACAGCGGCCCCTGATATTGCGGCGAGCATGCCGCAGGGCAGCGCGGCCAGAGTAACAAAAATAGATGCAGGCGATACAAATAACCTGTCATTTTATTTAGGCGAGGATATTCTGGTTCGGGTGGGCAGAGATGATTTTCAGCAGAAAGTCGGGTTGCTTCCTTCTATTTTACGAAGCTTGAGGGAGGAGTTATCCGGTGTAAGATATATAGATCTGCGCCCGAAGGAACCCGTTATATTGACTAAAGACAGCGGAAAACAAAAGATAAAATTGAGCACCATAATACAATAATTTAGCGAAACTTGAACACCATATTGTCAACTTTAGTGAAATCCCGCGATAGCGGAACCTACGTGGGTATAACGAAGATCTAACATAGGTTATTTTACAGCGAGGTGATAAGTTGAAGAAAAATATTAATAAAAATATTTTTTACGCGTTGGACATAGGTTCAAGAAAAATGACCCTGGCAGCCGCAGCACCTGATGCCAGTGGGGCTTTAAGCCCTGTCTTGATAGAAACGCAGAAGTCCGTAGGAATTTTTAAAGGCGTTGTCAATGACCTGGCATCTTTAAGCGATGCCGTGTCGCAACTTTTCAAAAAGATGGAGGCCCGCCTGGGCGTGAAAGCAAGCCATGTAGCATTGAGTATCAACGGCAATTATATCAGCGCGCGCCACAGCCAGGCAGCAGTCGCGCTCTCGGACCGGGGTACGCGCTCTATCACGCGCCGCGATATAGAGAAACTTAACGCGCAGGCAAGGACCCTGGGATTGGAATTGGATGAGCAATTACTCCATGAATATCCTCAGGGTTATTCCATAGACAGGCACAACACGACGCTGAATCCCATGGGACTCCACGGCCGGAGGTTTGAGGTTGATATGTTGCTGGTCTGCGCTAATACTGGGTATGTTGAGAATATAGCGCGGGCGGTTGAGCAGGCAGGGCTCGATGTGGCCAATGTTGTTTTTTCAGGAGTCGCCGCGAGCGAGGCCGTGCTCTCGGATGAGGAGAAAGAAAAGGGAGTCGTGCTTGTTGATATAGGCGACGCGCTTACAGGTGTTTTGATCTTTAAAGACGGTGTTGTCAGAAAGGTCAGCGTTTTGTCTTTTGGCGGTAAGAATCTTTCAGAGATCATCGCTAATTACTGCTCGGTCCCGCTTGAGACCGCGGATAAGATCAAAGAGACCTCCCTTGAAGTGGGGCATGACATTCCGGAAACAGAGGAGGTCATGATAAAGATAGAATACGCCTACAAACCGGTTAAGAAACAGGACCTAAGCCGGGTCTGCCAACCTGAGATAGACAGGTTTATAGCTATGCTAAAAGGCACTATTTTTGAAAGCAAGGACATGGGTTTTCCTGCTATGCCTGTTGTTGTTATCGGCGGGTTGAGTCAGTTAGAAGGCCTGCTTGAGAAAATGGAGCGCGATCTGGGCCTGTCTGTTAATATGGGGCTTGCCAAAGGCCTCGGCGATATTTCTCCGACAAAAGCCTCTGCCTATGCCTCAGCGCTTGGATTGTTATATTTACGTAAAGACTATCATTTAGGAGCTGCTTTAAAACTCCGGTGCCAAGGAAAGAACAAGCTCGCCAAAGCCCTTGATTACGTCACGAATTTGTATCAGGATTACTTTTAATGAGCCCACAGCTTACAGAGTGCTCGTTACGATGTAAGTTGTCAGGGCGAATTAATACTGTGCCTGCGAAGCGGTCAGGCATCAGTATCTATTTAGGTTAGCGGGGTGTTCCATGTCCAAGATAAAATTAGATCTGCATGATATTTTTAACAAGGGGCATCTGATAGATGCTGAGCTTAACCGGGTCATTCAAGAAGCGGTCAATAAAAGGATCCCTTTAATAGAGATCATTCCCGGCAAGGGGAGTGGGCAGTTGAAAAAGCACATATTGCGTTTTTTGGCTCAGCCGAAGATAAAACAGCTCTACCACAGGGTGGAGAAAGACGACAAAAATTTCGGCCGGATATTTGTGCATTTCAAAAAATGAGCACCATAATGTGCGGCAAAGCCGCAGCCGAAGGCGCATATAGCGAAATTTGAATACCATATTGTCAATTTTAGTGAAATCCTGCGCTAGCGGGACCTCCGCGGGTTTTGCGGGGGACCTATACAGGTAATTTTACTTTAAAAACGGAGGTGGTTATGCGCGTTAAAGTGTTTGTTGTTTTTGCTTTGGTTTTAGTAACGGCGTTATGTGTTGGTACGGTTTACGCAGAGGATTTTAGCGCTGATATGGTGAGCGTTTCTTCAGAAGGGTCTTTTACAGGGAAGATCTATGTTTCGGGTGATAAGTCGCGCATAGAGATGCCGGAGGCCATCACCATAAGCCGCCTGGATCAGAAGGTTACGTGGATGCTTATGCCAAGTGAAAAGATGTATATGGAACAGCCGATCAACGCTCGCGCTGCCGCTAGCACGCAGGAGAAGATATACGGTGAGATAGAGCGAATTGCCGAAGGCAAGGAGATTGTCAGTGGCATGCCTACGACAAAGTACCGCGTGACTTCTGAGGTGGCAGGCAAGCGGGAGACGGTCTTTCAGTGGATAGATGAGGGGACGCATTTCCCGGTGAAGACTGCGGCTATTGACAATAGCTGGTCAAGCGAGTTCAAGAATATCAAAACAGGCCCCCAGGACCAGGCGCTCTTTGAGATCCCGGCCGACTATCAGAAGATGTCCATTGGCATGCCGAATATGGGGAATTAGTAGCCCTAAGGACTGGATCACAATTCAGGCAACCCTTTTTAGAGGGTTGCCTTTTTTGTCATTATGTTGACATAGTTCTAGAACATGATAAACTCATTATGAACGTATGTTCATAACAACCAAGAGCGTCTGATGAGGCCTAAAAAAACAAGGTGGATAAAGTGCGAACCCGGAGAGAGGTGTTTTAAGCCGCGCTGTAAACCTCTTAGCAAGCTAAAATGCGTGCGTCTTAGTCTGGACGAATTCGAAGCCATGCGCCTGGCTGACTTGGAGGGATTGAAGCAAGTTGATGCCGCTCGTCTTATGCATATATCCCGTCCGACATTTTCGCGCATTGTAGCATCGGCACGAAAAAAAATAGCAGATGGTTTGGTGAATATTAAGGTTATTAGAATCGAAGGCGGTTGCTGCAAAATCGAAAGGAGTGGACGATGAAAGAAAGATCAGAAGAAAAGAAGACAAGGAAAGGGTTCTTTTCTAGGATGTTTGACAAACTTGATAAGAAAATGGAAGAAAAGGCAAAGGAAAGTAAGTGCTGCAGCGGTAGCGATAAGAGTAAAGGCAGATCATGCTGCAGTTGATAGTAGATTGGTTAGTATACTCAGTTTTCAAATTGGACCCGCAGGTGAGGTGGGCCACGGCATTAAATTTTTTTATTTATGATTCTATAAAGATCCTGCTGCTCCTATTCGTTTTGATCTTTGTTATTGGCGTGATAAGGACGTTCTTGCCTCAGCAGAGAATCAGGCAGTGGATGGGAAAGAGGGGCTTTGCGGGAAATTTTTATGCGGCTTTTTTTGGCGCAGTCACGCCTTTTTGCTCATGTTCTTCAATCCCGATATTTTTTGGTTTTTTGGAAGCCGGTATCCCATTAGGAGTAACTTTTTCATTCTTGATCACTTCTCCTTTGATCAATGAGTATCTTGTGATCTTGATGCTCGGATTTTTTGGATGGAAGATAACTGCGCTTTATGTATTGAGCGGAATGTCTATAGGAATTGTATCCGGCTTAATTTTAGGACGGATGGATTTGGATAAATACCTCGTAATGGATCTAGGAAAAAAAATAGCAGGTAGTAGTGAGGAAACATTGTATACGGCATTTGTCCAGCGTATGAAATTTGGCTGGAGTGAATCGGCTTCAATCACAAGAAAAGTTTGGGCTTGGGTGCTGATAGGTGTGGGGGCAGGCGCGGCTATCCATAACTATGTCCCGCAAGACATGGTTGAAGGAATTATCGGCAAGACCGGTATTTTTTCAGTGCCTATAGCGACGATCATAGGTGTTCCGATGTATGGAAGTTGCGCGGCCATTGTACCGGTTGCTGTGGCTTTGTTCCAAAAAGGTTTTCCACTTGGCACCGCGTTATCCTTTATGATGGCAGTTGCGGCGTTGAGCCTGCCTGAGGCGATCATGTTAAGAAGGGCGATGCATTTGAAATTGATCGCAATATTTTTTGCGGTCACTACTGTTGCGATTATCTTTACGGGTTATTTATTTAATTTCCTGCAGAAAATTTTGTTTTAAATGAAGAAGATAGAAATTTTAGGGATAGGTTGCCCGAGGTGCAAACAGCTCACTGCTAATGCAGAGGCTGCAGTAAAAGAGCTTAATATAGCTGTTGAGATCTCCAAAGTAAGTGATATCGACAAAATTACCGAATACGGCGTGATGATGACGCCTGCTTTGGCTGTGGATGGTGCTGTGGTATCAGCTGGCAAGGTATTGAGCAAGGATGAAATAATGAAGATCTTAGCAAAATAACAGGAGGAAGAATTGAAGAAACTATTTCTCGCTCTTCTGGTGGTTGCTGCGCTAAGTAGCAGTGGCATAATTCTTTCTTCTCTTGTTCAAGCAGGAGAGAATACACAAGGCGCGCATGTGGTTGCGTATTATTTCCATGGAACAATGCGTTGTCCTACTTGCCATAAGCTGGAGCAGTATTCCAAGGAAACAATAGAAACTAATTTTAAGGATGCGCTTGCGTCAGGAAAATTGGAATTTAAAGTTGTCAACGTAGAAGATAAAGACAATGAACACTATAGCAACAATTACCAGCTTTACACCAAATCGCTTATTTTGTCTTTAGTCAAAGACGGTAAGCAAATAAAATGGAAAAATCTTGATAAGATCTGGGAGTATGTTGGTAATAAGCAGAGATTTATTGATTACGTAAAGGGCGGGGTCGCCGATTTTTTGAAGGAAGCTCAATGACAGAGATATTTATAGGTTTTGCGTCAGCGTTGTGGCTGGGTATTTTGACATCCATTAGTCCGTGCCCTTTAGCCAGCAATGTGGCTGCGATATCGTTTCTATCAAAGAAAATAACTCATCCAGCGCTTGTGTTTATTTCAGGGTTGGCGTATACGCTAGGCAGAATGGTTTCTTATGCGATCTTGGGATGGATTATAATCAGCTCTCTTTTAAGCGTTCCTCAGGTTGCCCAATTCCTGCAGAAATACATGGGTAAAGCCCTAGGTCCGTTGTTAATTGTTACCGGTCTCATTTTACTTGAGGTAATTACTATTCGTCTGCCGGGGCTCTCGCTATCGCAAAAGCATCATAACAAGCTTGCCGAATCTGGCGCGCCGGGCGCTTTTTTACTTGGGTTTATTTTTGCTCTGGCGTTTTGCCCTGTTTCGGCGGCGTTATTCTTTGGAAGTCTCATTCCTTTAGCGATCAACAGTAAAAGTGGCATTGTCCTGCCATTTGTTTATGGGATTGGCACAGGGTTACCGGTTCTCGTATTTGCTGTTGCCATCGCCTTGGGCATGACATCCTTGAGCCATTGGTTCCACAAAATCACAAAGCTTGAGCATCACACGCGTAAGATTACAGGTATCATCTTTATCCTCGCAGGATCATATTACATGTGTGTTTATATTTTACGGTTATTTTAGGAGAGAAAAATGCAGGAGAGTATTGTCAAACGGTTGTCGTTTTTGGACAGATTCTTGACGCTTTGGATATTTTTGGCTATGGGCGCGGGTGTTGCGTGGGGATATTTCCATCCGCAGATAGTGAATTTCTGGAATAGGTTCCAGGTAGGAACGACCAATATCCCGATCGCCATCGGCCTAATATTGATGATGTATCCGCCTTTGGCAAAGGTTAAATACGAAGAGATGGGCAGTGTTTTTAAGGACGTCAAAGTCCTGGTTCTGTCGCTTGTTCAAAACTGGATCATTGGCCCTGTTTTAATGTTTCTTTTGGCTATAGTTTTTCTGAGAGGATATCCGGAGTATATGGTTGGCCTGATCATGATCGGGCTTGCCCGCTGTATCGCGATGGTTATTGTCTGGAATGAGCTGGCTCGCGGCGATACCGAATATTGCGCAGGCCTTGTAGCTTTTAATTCGTTGTTTCAGGTTGTATTCTTTTCGGCCTATGCGTGGTTTTTTATAACGGTGCTTCCTCCGTACTTCGGGCTAAAAGGAATTCAAGTTAATGTTAGTATCGCTCAGATCGCAAATAGCGTTTTTATTTATCTTGGCATCCCGTTCTTGGCCGGAATTATTACGAGGATCACGTTGTTGAAATTAAAAAGCAAAAAATGGTATGAAGAGAAATTCATACCTAAGATCAGCCCCATCACCTTGGTTTCTTTGTTGTTTACCATTATCGTTATGTTTTCACTTAAGGGCGAATATATCGTTAAGATTCCGATGGATGTTTTGCGGATCGCCGTGCCGCTTTTAATTTATTTCGTGCTGATGTTTTTAGTCTCTTTCTATATGGGTAGGAAGGTAAGAGCAGGCTACGCGAAAACCGCGACTTTGTCATTTACCGCGGCCAGCAATAATTTTGAACTTGCTATTGCAGTGGCAGTGGTTGTTTTTGGTATAAATTCAGGAGCTGCGTTTGCCACAGTCATCGGGCCATTGGTAGAGGTCCCGGTGCTCATCGGCCTTGTGAACGTGGCATTATATTTTAAGAAGCGGTACTTCCTGCCTCATGTCCTCGTTGACACCCCATAGCTTTTGTGTTAAGTTACCCCAATGGTCAAAGAGAACCTGGCATTTTGCTTAAAAAGGATAGAGGCTTCTGCAACATTAGTCGCCGTAACGAAAAGTGTGCCGCTTTCTTTGATCTATGAGGCAATTGACTGCGGCGTAATGCATATCGCGGAGAACAGGGTCCAGGAAGCTGTTTTGAAATACGATCCGGTCCAGGCATATGCCCGGAACAAGGGTGTTGTTTTGAAGTGGCACATGGTCGGCCATCTCCAGACGAACAAGGTCAAAGAGGCTGTCCGCATGTTTGACCTTATCCATTCTGTTGATAGTTTAAAAGTAGCACTCGCAATAGATATAGAAGCAGGTAAGATAAACAAAATACAGGACGTGCTCATTGAGGTAAAGACTTCTCCCGAAGTTACTAAATACGGTTTTGCGCCCGGCGAAGCTTGCGAAGCAGTCAAAGAAATATCAGATCTTAAAAATATCAACGTAAAGGGTTTGATGACAGTCGCTGCGGTTGTTGACACTCCTGAAAAAGCGCGTCCTTATTTCCGTGGGCTTAAAGAATTACGGGATGAAATAGTCCATAGACTATCGGCCCTAGGCCATAGACTGGATATTTTATCCATGGGCATGACAGATGATTATGAGGTTGCGATCCAGGAAGGCGCCAACATGGTGCGTATTGGACGGGGCATATTTGGCGAAAGGCCGAAAACATGATTAGGCGTAAGGCCATAGGCATTATTGGTTGCGGCAATATGGGTTCAGCCCTTGTTGATAATTTAATGAAAACAGGCGTTAGCCTTACTCTTTTTGTTTTTGATAAGGACAAGGAAAAAGAGAATAGCCTTGCAAAAGGTTTTAACCTTCGCGTATTTGATAGCGTCGCGTCGCTCGCTTCACGCAGTGATTGTATCATTGTCGCCGTAAAGCCGCAGGATATTGAAAGCGTTCTAACTGAGTTGGCTGGGATATCGGGCAAGTTGATAATTTCCATCGCGGCCGGCATAACGCTTGACTATATTGAGTCTATCATAGGTGATGATTCCGCTATAGTGAGGGCCATGCCTAATCTTAACGCGCTTATAGGCAGGAGTGTGACTGCATTAAGCGCCAATCCCGGGGTCAGCCAGGATGATCTGAAGTTGGCCGAGGCGATCTTTAAGGCTGTGGGCGAGGTAGTGTTCGTTAAGGACTCTCAGATGGATGCAGTAACCGCTGTTTCCGGCAGCGGGCCTGCCTTTGTGGCTTATTTGCTTAAAGATTTAGGCGAAGAAGCGCTTGAACGTATTTTTATAAAAGAGGCTGTTAATCTGGGGATAGAAGCTAAGGTCGCAGAGATTTTGGCAAAGCAGACTATTTCCGGGACGCGGCAGATGCTAAAGGTTAATTTTGACGCCGATATTTTGATCAGGCGCGTTTCTTCAAAAGGCGGCACGACTGAGGCGGGAATGAGGGTTTTGGAAGAGAAGGGCAAGACCGAAGAGGCTTTATCAGGGGCTATCAAAGCTGCGTGCAAAAGGGCTCAAGAGCTGGCAAAAAGGAGTTAGGCATGACTAAGATCGGCATTATCGGCGGTAGTGGCATTTATAAAATTGAAGGTATAAAAAATTTAAAGGAGGTCAAGGTCAAGACTCCATTTGGCGAGCCCTCGGATGTTTACAGGACAGGGGAGCTTAACGGAGTGTGCGTCGTATTCCTGCCGCGCCACGGCTCAAAACATACAAAGAGCCCATCTGAGATCAATTACAGGGCTAATATTTTCGGCATGAAAAAATTAGGCGTGGAACGCCTGATCTCCGTATCCGCCTGTGGGTCACTAAAAAAAGAATTGAAACCATTGGATTTTGTATTGCCTGACCAGTTTGTGGACAGGACGAACAGCGCCAGAGACATGACATTTTTCAAAGGCGGCATTGTGGCGCACGCGGGAATGGCTGATCCGGTTTGTTCAGAATTAGTAAGATCAATATATGATACGGCGCGCGGCCTTAATTTAAGTATCCATTTAGGCGGCGCTTACCTTAATATGGAGGGGCCGGCCTTTTCAACAAGGGCCGAGTCCAATCTCTATAGGTCATGGGGTGCGTCTATAATCGGCATGACGAATATGGCTGAGGCAAGGTTAGCCAGAGAGGCAGAGATGTGTTTTGCGACAATAGCCGCTATAACGGATTATGATTGTTGGTATGAATCGCAAGAGACGGTAACGGTTGAGATGGTCATAGGCAACCTAATGAAAAACGCGGATAATGCCAAGCTTCTTCTGCGTGAGTGCGTCGCAAAAATATCAGAAGAGAGGCAATGTTCCTGCTCAGAGTCGCTAAAGAACGCCATTGTCACGCATAAGGCAGATATCTCCGGCAAGCTGAAGAAAGACTTAGCGCCGATCATAGCAAAATACGTAGGCGAATAATATCTATGGAATATAAAAATACGCTTAATTTACCCAAGACGGATTTTTCCATGAAGGCGAACCTAAGCCTTCGTGAACCCGAGATGCTCAAGTCGTGGCAAGAGGCAGGGCTTTATCAAAAGCTGCGTGGTCTCGCCAAAGGCAGGGACCTGTTCATCCTTCACGACGGGCCTCCGTACGCCAATGGCCGTATCCATATAGGACACGCGCTGAATAAGATCTTAAAAGATATCATCGTGCGTTATAAGACGATGCGCGGATTTGACGCGCCGTATATACCCGGGTGGGATTGTCACGGGCTGCCCGTAGAGCATCAGCTTTTCAAGGACCTGAAAAAAACTAAAGACCAGATAGACCGCGTCGCGTTCCGTAAACTCGCCGCGGATTACGCGATGAAATATGTGGATATCCAGAAAGAGGAGTTTAAAAGGCTAGGGCTAATCGGCGAGTGGGATCATCCTTATCTGACGCTGGATAAGAGCTATGAACAAGCCATACTTGTCTCTTTTGCGAGCCTTGTTGAAAAAGGATATGTGTACCGCGGCTTAAAGCCGGTCAACTGGTGCTATAAATGCGAGACAGCGCTTGCAGAGGCTGAAGTTGAGTATGCGCCTCATGAGTCTGATTCAGTATTCGTCAATTTTGAAATTAAAAGCGACACAAGATCCAAGAAGATCGGCCCGCCCTCCGGCGGAAAGCTGTTTATTCTTATTTGGACGACAACACCGTGGACCTTGTTGGCCAATGTCGCTGTTGCCGTGCATCCGGACCTGGAATATATCGTGATATCGCATAAAGGCAACGCCTTTATCATCGGCAAAGATCTCTTCAATACTTCATTGCATGAGAAGCTTGAGTTTGATGAGTATAAGATCGTCTCGCAATTCAGGGGCTGTGATCTTGAGGGGCTTGTTTATCGCCATCCATTCGGCTTAAGAGAAGGAAAAGTCGTGCTCGCGGATTATGTTTCCAGGGAAGAGGGGACTGGCTGCGTGCATACGGCGCCGGGCCACGGGCAGGAAGATTTTATGACCGGGGCAAAGTACGAATTAGACGTCATCATGCCGGTTGACGAGAAGGGCAGGTTTGATCAAAGCGCCGGTGGATTCAGCGGCCAGCATGTATTTATGGCGAATGAGAACATTATCAATAAGCTTAAAAGCTTAGGCCTTCTCATGCTCGCTTCAAAATTTGAGCATACTTATCCGCATTGCTGGCGGTGCAAGAGCCCGATCATCTTTCGCGCCACACAACAGTGGTTTTTAAAGATAGACGAAAACGATCTAAGGAATAAACTCTTAAAGGCCATAAAGAATGACGTCAAATGGATACCTCCTTCGGGCGAGGAGCGCATATCTTCAATGGTAGAAAATAGGCCTGATTGGTGCCTTTCCCGTCAGAGGTATTGGGGTGTGCCGATACCCGCTGTCATATGCAAGAAGTGCAGACACCAGATATTGGATGTCAGGGTCATAAGAAATTTAGCGAAGCGCGTTCTAACGGAAGGTACGAACGTTTGGTTTACGGCTGATATCAAGGATTTTTTGCCAACTGACCTGAAGTGCGAGTGCGGCTCAATTGATTTTGAAAGATCAACGGATATCCTTGATGTGTGGTTTGATTCAGGAGTAAGCCACCAGGCTGTCTTAAAAGGAAATAAAGAGTTAAAACTCCCAGCTGACCTATACCTTGAAGGTTCGGATCAGCACCGAGGGTGGTTCCAGGCATCTTTAATACCATCTATGGCCATTGACAACAGGCCGCCTTATACCGCGGTCCTTACCCATGGTTTTGTGGTGGACGCGCAAGGCCGAAAGATGTCAAAATCTTTAGGCAATGTCATAGCCCCGCAGGAGATCATTAAAGATTACGGCGCGGATATATTAAGGCTCTGGGTATTATCCAGCGATTATAACGAGGATGTAAGGATATCAAAAGAGATCCTTACATTTATCGCTGATGCTTATCGCAAGATCAGGAACACGGCGCGTTTCCTTTTGGGTAATTTAAACGAGTTTGATCCTGTCGCAGACGGGGTAAAGCGCGAAGAGATGCCTGAAATAGACCGCTGGGCGATGTTTCGGCTCTCTAAGCTTATGGAGGATGTCACGCAAGGGTATGAGACATACAAATTTTACCACGTTTTCCAAAGGCTTTTTAGTTTCTGCAATGAGGAGATGTCGTCTCTATACCTGGATATTCTCAAGGACAGGCTTTACACAGCCGGAAAAAAATCAATTTCAAGGCGTTCGGCTCAAAC
>JAZDLG010000089.1:0-18681 GCA_043802125.1 Candidatus Omnitrophota bacterium | reverse complement strand
GTCGCTTTTGTGTTGAGCGGCCTTATAGGCTTTGAAAGAGAGACCGCAAGGCATGAGGCAGGCTTGCGCACTCACATCCTTGTGTGCCTCGGCTCGACGTTGATTATGTTGACATCATTGCATGTTTTTGATATATATAAGTCACAAGTCGCGTTAGACCCTACGCGCATCGCCGCAGGGGTCGTCACAGGCATAGGTTTTCTTGGCGCGGGCGCGATCATGCGCTCTAACACTGGGATACGAGGCCTGACAACAGCTTCAAGCTTATGGGTGGTATCTGCTATTGGCTTGAGTGTGGGTTGCGGTTTTTTAAAGACCTCTATTTTTGTGACGGCGCTCGTCTTGGCTGTGCTTTTATTTTTGAGAAAATTTGAGCACGTATTGTTTAAAAAGGGAGGGACATATGGCTCTCAGGGACAAGAGGAAAGAGATTGAAGAGCGAGTCATAACCGTTGATTCTGCTATGCAGGGCAGCCTTTCTTTTAAGGATGCCGTCCATCTGCGCATTAACGGAAGATTTGAAGGGACTCTTGAGGTCAGGGGGCAGCTTGAGATAGGTGAAAGCGCGATAGTGGACGCTACGATATCAGGAGACGATATCTTGATAGCCGGCAAGGTGAAGGGCCAGATATCCGCTTCAAAGAGGGTCACACTTCTTGAGCGTTCTATCCTGGAAGGAGATATAAAGACTCCTGTTTTAATCATATCCGAGGGCGCTCTCTTTCAGGGTAAATGCATCATGCTGGGTGATATTTTTGATACGGAAGCTCTTGCCAAATATCTTGAGGTGGACCTAAACACCATTGTTGACTGGGCAAGTTCCGGCAGGATACCGGCCTTTAAGGATTCTAACACCTGGAAGTTTGAACGCAAGAAGATAGATGAATGGGTCGCTGCTGGAAAGATAGGTTGATACGATGACATCAAAACTTTTGACGATCAGGGAAGTGGCGAATTATTTTAATATCACAGAAAAAGAGGTCATTGATCTGGCTGAATGCGGAGCCATACCGGCATATAAGGTCGGAGGCGTGTATTTAAGGTTTAAAAAAGAGCAGCTAGACCAGATAAAACATAAGGTAAAGCCCAATCAGTCGCTCATCTCTATTGAAGGGACGCATCCCGAGAGGTTGAGGGACTTTGTCTACCATTACGATTTCTATATTTTATCTCTCATCGTCGTTTTCCTCCTGCTTTATTTCATAGTCAGGTTATGACCCGGAAAAAATACGTTGATCTTGGTTTTGCCTGCGTTGATACCGATAGGCAAAAGAGACGGGGTTTTCCAGAAGTTGTTTTTTGCCAGCGCAAGACGAAGCAGGAGATCTTCCGTATCGCGGAAGAACTGAGTAAAGAAAAAGACGCGCCTCTTCTTCTTACCCGCCTAAAAGCACCGTTCTATCGTTACCTTAAAAAAAGGATCCCCGGCCTGAAATATAATGAAAAAGCAAAGCTTGCTTACCGTCCTGCAAAGCATGCGCAGCATGCGCACCGTTACGCCGGCGAGGTCTTGATAGTGACGGCCGGAACGAGCGATATCCCTGTAGCTGAGGAAGCGGCCCTGACCTTGGAGCTTATGGGTTCAGGAGTACGCAAACTTTACGATGTCGGCGTTGCAGGCGTCCATAGGATACTCGATAAAAAAGAAGTACTGGAAAAAGCTTCATGCATCATCGTTGTTGCCGGCATGGAGGGCGCTTTGGCAAGCTTAGTTAGCGGCCTGGTAAAATCTCCGGTGATCGCCGTGCCTACTAGCTGCGGATATGGGGCAAGTTTCGGCGGTTTGTCAGCGCTTTTGACCATGCTTAATAGTTGTTCGCCGGGGATAGCCGTTATCAATATAGACAATGGTTTCGGAGCCGGGTATTTTGCCGGCCTCGTGAATCGCCTAAAGACATGAAAACGCTTTATTTTGATCTCATCGGTGGTATTAGCGGGGACATGACAGTAGCCGCGTTGCTTGATCTTGGCGTTAGTTTTGCTTTTTTAAAGCGTGAATTGAAAAAAATATCCGTGGGAGGCTATTGCCTAAAAAAAGGGCACGCGCAAAGAGGGCATGTAAGGGCGGCCATGTTCAGTGTCACAATAAGCGCGCAAAGCGCGCAAAGCGAGCCTAAGAATTATTCTTATCTTCAGATCGTCAAGCTGATCAAGGCAAGCCAGCTTTCAACCGCGGTCAAAACAAACATCTTTAAGATCTACGAAGCACTTTCCGAAGCTGAGAGAAAGGTACATGGCCACAGGCACGATGATATGGATTTTAAGCAGCTCGGAGACATAGATTCTATCATTGATATCGCGGCAACATGTATAGCACTGGAAAAAATAGGAGCCGGCGAAATATTTTATTCCGTTATCCCGGTCAATAAGACAATTGCGCCTGCCACACTGGAACTTATTAAAGAAAAAAAGGTCTATTTCACCGGGTTAATATGTGAGAATGTCACGCCAACGGGTGCGGCCATACTTTTTGCTCTTGCCAAACAGATCGATACTTCTTTTAAAAATATTTTTTTGATGGAGCGATGCGGATACGGAGCCGGCTGCCTGGACCCTGCAGAAGTTTCAAATGTTCTGCGAGTCGTTGAGCTCAAACCAACAGCGCCTGCTATGGAAGCGGATGAGGTCGTGGTGATAGAGTCAAATATTGACGATATGAACCCGCAATTCTTTGACTATCTTTTTGAGAAGTTGTTTGACGCGGGCGCCCTGGATGTATTCATTGAAAATGTGATCATGAAAAAGACAAGGCCTGGGTTTTTATTAACTGTATTGTCAAATGCCGAAAATTTAGGTAAAATATCAGCGCTTGTTTTAAGCCAGACCACTTCTCTTGGCCTAAGGTTTTATCCGGTCAATAGGTTAAAGCTCGCGCGAAGAATAGAATATATTGTTCACAGGGGATATAGGGCGAGAATAAAACTTGCCTTTCTATCGTCAGGTGGTTTAAAGGCAGCGCCGGAATATGAGGATTGCAAGCTTCTGGCAAAAAAGACGAATGAACCCATTTCTAAAATCTACAATGACCTTAAACAGAAAGCGGAATTAAAATGGCGCTCTCAGGTTTAGACATATATAAGCTGTTGCCTAAGACGAATTGCAAAAAATGCGGTTTTCAGACCTGTCTTGCGTTCGCGATGCAGTTAGCGAAAAAAGCCGTAGCATTGGATAAATGTCCTTTTGTTTCTGGCGAAGTCCGTGTAATTTTGGAGGCGGCGTCACAGCCTGCCATTCGGCTGGTTGAAATAGGCGCGGGCGAACAAAAAGTTCTTGTCGGGAATGAGACGGTCCTTTTCCGGCACGAAGAGAAATTTTATCATCCGACGGCCATAGGGTTCATCATTGAAGACGATAAAACGCCAATCGAATTAGAAAATGCGTTGGATGAAGTGCTTGGTTTAAGTTTTGAACGCGTAGGGCAAAGAATAGGTGTTGAGTTGATCGCGCTGCGGGAAAAGTCGCCGAATAAAGAGCAGTTTGTAAAAATGCTTAACACTATTGTTGGCAAGACTCAGCTCGGATTGGTCATTATGCCAGCGTCAATAGAGAGTTTGAAGCTGGCTTTAGAAATATGCGCCGGCCGCAGGCCGCTTGTATACTGCAGTGAGCCGACTAATATGGATGGTTTCATTTCCATATGCAAAGAATATAAAGTGCCGTTGTCTTTTAAGGCTAAATGCCTGGATGATTTTTCGCAGGCCTCTAAAAAGGCACTCCAACAGGGCGTAGGCGACTTGGTGTTTCACGTGAGCGCCGAGAATGCGAGCGAACGCTTATGGCAGTTGACGCAGATCCGCAGGCTTTCAATTAAAAAGAACGAGCGAAGCCTCGGTTTTCCGACTATGGTGATCATAGAAGATAAAGATGAATCTCAAGCTGTATCTAAAGCCGCAGGCCATATTGTTAAATACGCCTCTATAGTGTTGTTAAGGACAAGAAAACCCGAATATATTCTGCCGCTATTAACACTGAGGCAGAATATCTTTACAGATCCGCAAAAGCCTCTGCAGGTGGAGCCTAAAGTCTATCCTGTGGGCTTGGCGAATGATCGTTCTCCTGTTATTGTCACGACAAATTTTTCTTTGACTTATTACACGGTTCTCGGCGAAATAGAATCAAGCAGGGTGCCGACGCATCTTATTTGCCTTGACACGGAAGGGATGTCCGTTTTGACCGCGTGGGCCGCTGAGAAATTTACACCTGAGAGGATAACTGACACGCTTATCAAATTCAAGCTGTCCGATATAGTAAAACACAAAAATCTTATCATACCGGGTTATGTGGCGATGATGAGCGGTGACTTAGAAGAGAAATCCGGATGGAATGTCCTTGTCGGGCCACGTGAAGCGGCAGGCCTTCCGTCGTTTTTGAAAGGGTTGAGCACCACATAAAATATGGGAAAACACATCGTTGTTTTTTATCCGGATAACAAAAAGGTCGCTGTAGACCCCGGCACTACTATTCTTGCGGCAGCTATCTCGGCGCATATACATCTTAATTCAAGCTGCGGCGGAGACGGCGTCTGCGGCAAGTGCCGCGTCATCGTTAAGTCAGGCAGTGTGCACACACAGCCTTCAGGGAGGCTGACTCCGGACGAAAGGAAGAGAGGTGTTTATCTCGCCTGTCAGGCCTTAGTCGGATCAAATATAGAGGTGGACATATTGCCTGAATCCCGCCTTGACCTGAACGCGTTAAGCAAAGAAGAGTTGGAATTGAGGCTTCGCGGTGTTTACAGCAAAGCGGAAGACATAGCAGAGGCGATGCCGCTGTTAGGCGAAGGGTTGTTCCAATACGGCCCTCTGGTAGTTAAATCATACTTTGAATTGCCTAAGCCGAATTTTGATGACAAATTAAGCGATCTGGAAAGGGTTCAGAGAGCGATTGAAGAAAAGATAGGCCAACACCCTATTCACACCGGGTTAGCCAATATCAGGCGACTGGGGCCTTTGCTGCGCGCGAGCGACTGGAAGGTCACGGCCGGCCTGGCGCAAAAGGCAGAAGCCGTTGAGATTATCTCTATTGAGCCGCAAGACAGATCTAAAAATAATTTTGGTTTTGCTTTTGATATCGGGACAACGACTGTCTCTGGTTCATTAGTGGACCTTAATTTAAAAAAGGTCCTCGGCACTAAAGCCGCGTATAACAGGCAGGCGACTTTCGGTTCTGACGTCATAACGCGCATTATCTACGCCCAGGCAGAAGACGGGCTTGAGAAACTGCATCACGCGGTGGTGGACCTGATCAATGAGATGATAGAGGCTTTTATAGATGAATTTGAAGTTGACCTAAACGACGTCACATGCCTTTCAGCAGCAGGTAATACAACGATGATACATCTGTTATTGCGTATAGACCCTAAGCATATCAGGCAGGAACCTTATGTGCCCACGGCCAATATTATCCCTGTTTTGAAAGCGGCTGAAGCAGGCATAAAGATAAATCCGCATGGGTTATTGTATTGCCTTCCGGGTGTTGCCAGTTATGTCGGAGCTGATATAACGGCAGGTGTTTTATCTTGTGATATGCACAGGTCTAAAGAAATTAATCTACTTATAGACATCGGCACAAATGGTGAGATCGTCTTAGGTAACTCTGAGTGGTTGATGAGTTGCGCGGCTTCCGCAGGCCCGGCTTTTGAAGGCAGCGGCATGTCTTGCGGCGTGCGCGCTGTCAGAGGCGCTATCCAGGGCGTCAAAATATCGGGAAAGTCCTTAGATGCGGTTGTCTCTACGATAGGCGATGATAAGCCGCGGGGTATATGCGGTTCCGGTTATATAGACTTGGTCAGCGAACTTTTGAGACACGGCGTGGTCGATAAGAACGGAAAGATCAATTCCAGCGTCCGCAATAAGAGGGTCCGGGAGGGCAAGTCAGGTTGCGAATATGTTGTCTCATACGCAGGCGACACGGCGACAGGCCAGGATATTGTCATTACAGACTCCGACCTGGACAACTTAAAAAGGGCAAAGGCCGCTATCTATTCAGGTATATCTATTCTGGTGCGCCACATGGATATGGCCGTTAATGATATCCATACTATTTTTATTGCCGGCGGTTTCGGGACGTCGCTTAACATTGAAAACGCTGTCACAATAGGGCTTATCCCGGACCTGCCGAGAGAAAGATTTATTTTTGTCGGCAACAGTTCATTGGCAGGGGCCAGGCAGGCCCTTTTATCTTGTCAGGCCTTAAAGACTGCGCAAGTCGTTTCCAAAAACATTACTTATTTTGAGTTATCAACAGATCCGAAATACATGGATGAATACGTGGCGGCGTTGTTTTTTCCGCATACTGATTCGGGATTATTTCCTACGGTTAAATATTGAGCACCTTAATGCGCGCCATAGGCGCATCCAGCGAAATCCCCGCGGTTATTGCGGGGATCTAGAGCACCTTAATGCGCGCCATAGGCGCATCCAGCGAAATCCCCGCGGTTTTTGCGGGGATTTAGAGCACCGTTTAGTAGCAGTATCTATATAGGTAATTATACTTTCTATGGGTGATGTTATAGTTGTTGCGGGAAAAGGAGGGACAGGCAAGACTACTATTTCTGCGTGCCTGACCCTTATGTTGGCAAAAAGAAAAGCCGGTTCGGTGCTTGCGGTTGACGCCGATCCGAACAGTAATCTCGCGCAAACCCTGGGCATTGGCAGCGTGGGAACTATTTCAGATATTATTGATTGTGTCGCGAAAGATCCCGATAGCGTTCCTAAAAACATGGGCAAGGACGCTTTTATTGAATATAAGATCCACAGCGATATCTCTGAGAACGACGGTTTTGATCTGCTTGTGATGGGCAGGCCAGAAGGCCCGGGCTGCTATTGTTATATTAACAACGTCCTGCGTAATTGCCTGAGTAAACTTATAGCGCATTATAGTTTTGTTGTAATTGATAATGAAGCAGGCATGGAGCACTTTTCAAGGAAGACTATGCGTTCCTGCGATCAGTTGCTGGTCGTATCAGACCGGACGCAGGCAGGGCTTAGGTCGGCTAAAAGGATATTTTCCCTGATAGACGAGCTTGGCATATCGGCAAAACGTAGATTCCTGATCGTTAATAGAGCTGAAAATAAAGTTGATGATAAAGGCCTGCGGCAAGAGTTTGGTGTTGACGGAGTTTTTGCAATACCTTTTGACGAGGAGCTTCTTAGCCTGAGTGTTGAGGGCGGCTCCATTTCAAGCCTTACAAAAAATTCAGAAGTGGTCAGGACAATTGAAAGAATAGGTGAAGAACTATGGCCGATGAGTTGAAGCTGTTGGAAAAATGGAGCCTTAGAGTACATGAGGTCAAACTCGGCGCGGGCCCATCGGCCGGAGGCAGCAGGGAAACCATTTTTAATATAGGCGGACAGAGCTCATTGCCTTTTTTATTCAAGGAAGGGGATATCCCTAACCGGCCTCTTATCGCGGCGGAAGTATTGGACTGCGTTGAAGATGACTGGCCTGAAAGCCTGCAAACAGATCTTGCGTCTGTTTCAAAAAACCCGGTTGAGTGGGCGCATAAGATGGTTTCTGACTCAGGGGCTGACCTTGTTTGTTTGAAATTACAAGGGACGCATCCTGATTTCGGTAATAAGTCAGTCAGGGATGCCCGGGTTCTCGTGGAAGCCATTTTAAAAAAGATCAAAACGCCTCTGGTGATATTAGGCTGCGGCAGCGCGGATAAGGATAACGAAGTCTTGCCGGTTATTTCAGAAGCGACAAAGGGCGAGAGGCTTCTTTTCGGAGACGTAGTCCCGGAGAATTATAAAACTCTGGCCGCGGCGTGCATTGCGGACGGCCACAACATCATCGCTGAATCGCCGATAGACGTCAATATCGCCAAACAATTGAACATCCTTCTTTCGGATATAGGGATGCCGCTAGATAGGGTAGTTATCAATCCCACTATAGGCGCTCTCGGTTATGGCCTGGAGTATGCTTATTCTATAATGGAGAGGGCTAAAAGCGCCGCCCTTGCAGGCGACAAGATGCTATCTATGCCGTTTATATGTTTTGTGGGGCAAGAGGCCTGGCGCGCCAAAGAGGCCAGAGTTTCTTTGAATGATTTTCCCCAGGGCGGTAACGCGCGAACGCGAGGCATCATGTGGGAAGTCGTGACAGCTATGGCAATGGTTGAAGCAGGCGCTGATATATTGACTATGCGTCATCCCGAGGCGATAAAGATAGTGAAAAGAGCCATCACAGATTTAATGACGTCACTGTAATATTTACATTGAGGTGTTCCATGTATATCATCGGTGAATTGATAAACGGGATGGACCAAAGGGTCGCAGACGCGATCAAGGAGAAAAACAAGAATTTTATCAGGTCCCTGGCGCGTAAACAGGTTGATGCCGGAGCTGACGCATTGGATGTCAATTGCGGGCCAGCGTCGCGCGACGCAACAGGAGACATGCGCTGGCTAGTTCGGACTATCCAGGAAGAGGCCTCTTGCGTCTTAAGCCTTGACAGCACAAAACCTGAGGCTATTGAGGCGGGATTGGAGGCGAGCCGTCAGAAGTGCATTATCAATTCCACGTCAGCTGATATTCCCAGGCTTGAAGCTTATGTAGACATGGCAAAAAAATATAGTGCGTCTTTGGTCGCGCTTGTTATGGATCATAAGGGTGTGCCGCAGGATAAAGACAGAAAACTGGAAATGGCAGCGCAAATTTTAGGCTTCGCGCAGGAGAGCGGTTTTCCTTTGGACGAGCTTTACTTAGACCCGATACTTTTGCCGATAAATGTTGCCCAGAGCCAGCTTTTTGGTATATTAGAGCTTATCAAAGATTTTAAGGCGTTGACTAGCCCGCCGCCTAAAACCATATTAGGGTTAAGCAACGTCTCCCAAGGGTCTAAAAAACGGAGGCTTATTAACAGGACATTTCTTGTGATGGCCTCTGCATACGGCCTTGACGCAGCCATTTTAGATCCTCTTGATGATAAGTTGATGTATTCATTGATAACTTCAGAGCTCATCCTTAACAAGAGCATATATTGCGACGATTTCATTTCAGCGTATAATAAAAGTAAGCTGGCGGCGTAACTCAGCCTGATAGAGTAGTCGGTTCATACCCGATTTGTCGCTGGTTTAAATCCAGCCGCCGCCACCAGAATTTTAACTTTTCATAGGGTGCTTTAGAAAAGCAGCTAGGAGACGTACGTCGTATTTTAAAACAAAAGTTAAAGTAGTTCACTAAAGCTAAGACCAAAAGAAGAAAGGCTTAAGGAACACTAAAATTAATGGAGTTTTTTGGGTTTTTAAATGGCTCATAACCTTATAGTCTATGTTTGGGGGAGGTTGGATATGCGTGGCATATTAGCGAAAAAGATTTTACTTATAATTTTATCAATTTTTATCTTTATTGGGTGTTCGAGAAAATCCGAACAGCTTCAAAAATCTGCCCCTAACGATCCTTCAAAAGATTTATTCATAAGCGGTCTGATGTATTCTCCCGACGGAAAATCAATTGCCGTAATCAATGGGGAGACTGTTAGAGAAAGAGATGCTGTCGGAAATTTTACGATTAAGAACATCGCTCAAGATTTTGTAGTAGTGGTTAAAGATAACAAAGAATATATAATTAAGCCGCCGAGTGCAAGAAGCAATCAGATTAGCGAAAATCGTATGGATCAATATTTAGAAACAACACATGGCACACAACAAAGTCTTAATATTAGTCAAGAAAGTGTTGTATACAGCCAATTAATTTCAAAAAAGGAGGAGCAACTTTTGGAAGATAAAAAAAGAGAATATTTATCTTTAGCGAGATCATTCGAACAGCAATCTAATTCATTGCGTGACTCACAGCGAGCATTTTATTATCTTAATGAAGCTCTTAATAATTACAAATATGCCTTGAGTCTTGAGAAAAATTCTGCAGAAAAAAGCGATATAGAATTAAAGATAGAGAGGCTTGAAGACCGCATAAGGGCAATAAATAACAGTCTAAATGAGCGAAGCAACGATGGTCAACGTTCATATTATAGATATTGAATTGATGTTTTACTATGGTATATAAATTCATCGTGCGGTCAAAAGGCGTTGTTATCTTTGCTGTTTCTTTGATCGCCCTGGGAAGCTTTAACACTTTCCTCATTATTTTATCTTTTCTGCTCATCCCATTAAAGGATTCCTTCGCTGATGTGAAAAATGCGACACCTCAGGGGATGCTATCCATGCCTGTCTTCTGGCTCTCATCAATATTGAGCCTCCTTATTTATATCTCCTGGGTTGTTTCCGGAGTCGGCGCTTTGCATTTAAAAGAATGGTCAAGGCACCTTTTGCGTATTGCCATGGGAGTATACATAATCAATATGCTTGTCAATATAGCGCTCAATATTTTTTTGGCACAAGAGGTGATGTCAACGATCCCTATCAAATTTCTGCTGGCGGGTATTGTCATCTCAATGGCTTATTATTTGAGCGTCATCTACTTTTTTTCCCATCCCCAGATCGTCCGTCAGTTTAAGTATAAGAGCAGAGAGTACTAGGGGTATCTTGTCATGCTTGAACAGGTCTTAAAGACTATCCAAAAGTACAAGATGTTTGAGCCAAGGGAAAAGGTGGTTGTGGCTGTTTCCGGCGGCCCGGATTCCATTGCCCTTTTGCATGTTTTGCGCGCGTTAAACGCCCGCCTTTGTTTAAAACTTTATGTCGCTCACCTAGATCATAGTCTAAGAAAAGATTCGCGCAAAGACCTTATTTTTGTTAAAAAGGCCGCGGAAGGCCTTAACATTCCTTTTTATGGAGCTGTTCTTGATGTCCGCCGTATTGAGAAGCAGGCTTCTTTAGAGGACGCGCTTAGAAAATTAAGATATAATTTTATTTTGGCCGCTTGTAAAAAGATCCGCTCAAAAAAAATAGCCCTTGGCCATACAAAAGATGACCAGGCGGAAACGGTGTTGATGCGCATGTTAAGAGGAAGCGGCCTGCACGGCCTTTCTGCAATTCTGCCCAAGCGCGATCTTAATGGTTGTCAGGTTGTGCGGCCTCTTATAGAAGTGACAAAGTCGGATGTCTTAAGATATCTTGCAGCGCACAAGGTGCCATTCAAGCTGGATTTAACGAATTTTGAAGATAGGTTTATGCGAAACAAGATAAGAAACAATCTCCTGCCTTTGTTGGAGAAGCAGTATAACCCTAATATAAAGGAAGTCCTTTCAAACTTTGCTTTGACGGTCGGAGTTGATTACGCCTATCTTGACCAAAAGGCGCGTTTATTTTTAAATGCTAATATGACATCCGGAAGAGCAGGTTGCAAGATCGGTCTTGGCGAACTGCTCAAACTTGATATCGCTTTAAGGCGGCTGGCTGTGAGGCAGTCAATAGAATCATTGCAGGGGCATCTGAAAAAAATAACATTTAAGCATTGGCAGGAGGTAGATGACCTGCTTGAGGCAAGGCCTTGCGGCTCGCAGGTACACCTGCCTGGATTTATAACTGTCTCAAAGACCAAGGGTTGCCTGAATATTTTCAAAAGATGACTTGCTTTTGAAGTGAGTTTGGTTATAATAATAACACTATGAAAAAAACACAGATAAATAAAACAAAACCTTCATCTCCCCAGGGGTTTAGGAAAGGCAACATCCCGTTTTTGATATGGCTTTTGTTCATTATGGCCACGTTTTACATGATGGGGACGTTCCAGAACAGCGCGGTAACGCGTCGCGAGCTGTCTTACAGCGAGTTTTACAGGGTCTTAAAAGACAATCCTTCCCATCTGCGTTCTGTGAGCATGACTGAAGATATCCTTTCCGGAGAGCTTAGCAACGGCACCCGTTTTTTTGTCAATATACCCGCTGATGATAAGGATATGTTGGCTCTTTTAAGGAGCAATGCGCCTGATTTTGCCGTAAAGCCTGCAAAGACAATGTGGATGAATCTATTGTTTTCCTTAGGGCCGGTCATTCTTTTTATAGGTTTTTTGTGGTATTTCAGTTACCGCGGGGCTGAAGTCGGTAATCGCATATGGTCTTTCGGAAAGATAAAGGCGCGCGTAGGAGGCGAGTCCAAAGAGAAGGTGACTTTTGCTGATGTTGCCGGCGTAGACGAGGCCAAAGAGGAGCTGCAGGAAGTCATAGAATTTTTAAAAGACCCTAAAAAATTTCAGAGATTAGGCGGCAAGATACCTAAGGGCGTGCTTTTGGTAGGCCCTCCCGGCTGCGGCAAGACGTTGATAGCCAAGGCCGTGGCCGGCGAAGCAAATGTGCCGTTTTTTAATATAAGCGGCTCGGATTTTGTAGAGATGTTCGTAGGCGTCGGAGCTTCCCGAGTCAGGGATTTGTTTGAACAGGGTAGGAAGGCTTCTAAGCAATTTGGGCGCGGTTCTATTATTTTCATTGATGAAATAGACGCTGTGGGCCGCCTGCGTTTTTCCGGCATCGGCGGAGGCCACGATGAGCGAGAGCAGACGTTGAACCAACTTTTGGTAGAGATGGATGGTTTTGACTCGCAGGAAGGGATAATCCTTATCGCGGCCACTAACAGGCCTGATACGCTTGACCCGGCCCTTCTTCGTCCGGGCAGGTTTGACAGGCACGTGGTCATTGACAGGCCTGATATCAAGGGCCGCGAGGCGATACTTAAAGTCCACTCGGCAAAGATCAAGATCGGCGACGATATAAGCCTTGAAGATATAGCCCGCCAGACACCCGGTTTTTCAGGGGCTGACCTGGCGAATCTGTGCAATGAAGCAGCTCTTTTAGCCGCCAGATATGACAAGCAATCTGTAGGAAAAAAAGAGATGGAAACAGCCATAGAGAGGGTTGTCGCAGGGCCTGAGCGCAAGAGCCGTGTGATAAGCGCCAAAGAAAAGGAGATCGTCGCGTATCATGAGGCCGGCCATTCTCTGGTATCTTTGCTTATCCCGGAGGTAGACCCTCTGCATAAAGTTTCTATCATACCCCGAGGTGTGGCGGCATTGGGTTATACTTTACAGATGCCTCTTCAGGACAGGTATATCATGACGAGGTCCGAGCTTTTAGGGCGCATTACCGTTCTTTTAGCCGGCCGCGCTTCTGAAACTTTGTATTTTAACGAGATCACAACCGGCTCGGAAAACGATCTGGATGTGGCGACACAGATGTCCAGGCGCATGGTATGCGAATTCGGTATGTCAGAGAAAATAGGCTACCTGACGCTAGGCCACCGCGAAGGTCTTGTATTTTTAGGGAAGAACTTATCGGAGGAACGGAATTATAGCGACGATACCGCAAAATTGATAGACGCCGAGATCAAAGCTATTATTGACAGTTGTTACCAGAGAGCCAAAAAGTTGCTCAGTGAGAATATGGATAAATTGACTCTTTTGGCCAATACATTACGGGAAAAAGAAGTATTGGACGCTTCAGAGGTTAAAAACTTACTCGGATTTTCTCAAACAACGACATAGACTTGACATGAATCCGTATGTCCTGGCTTTAGAAAACCCTGATAGTCTGAAGCAAGAATTTAATAGGATAGGGGTAGACTGGCGGGGATCATCCATCATGGTTCCTAAAGGTTTTACAAGGATAGTCAAAATATCACGCCTGCCGTCTTTTCTTGCCAACATCTTGAAACAGGAAATGCTCTCCATAGGTGGAGACGTCGCTTTAAGCCGGGATTCCATAACAGGTAAAGATAAGAATACTGATTGCCTTATCTTGGGAAATACCGCGCAAATCTCTTCATTCTCAGAGAAACTTAAAAAACAGCCTTTTGGGCTTAGTTTGATCGGGCGCCAAATCAAAGCTGCCATGGCGAATTTTGAACGAAAAGCATCTGTTTTGGATCTGTCTGGCAAGAAAGTGCGTTTTGGCCGCAGGACTTATGTTATGGGCATAGTCAATGTTACACCGGATTCTTTTAGCGGTGACGGTATTTTTGGCGCTGATGTGGAAAGGTCTTTTGAGTTTGCGCGAGATATGGCGCGCGCCGGAGCAGATATTTTAGATGTTGGCGGCGAGTCCACGCGGCCGGGTTCAAAAAGGATCTCGGCTAAAGAGGAGATGTTCAGAGTCTTGCCTCTTTTGAAGCGCATGAAAGGCCGCCTTTGCGTGCCGGTTTCTATTGATACTACAAAGAGCGAGGTGGCGCACGCGGCACTTGATCTTGGCGTTAGTATTGTCAACGATATCTCGGCCTTACGTTTTGATAAAAAGATGGCAAAGCTCATCGCGCGTTACAAGGCTTGCGTTGTCCTTATGCACATGAAAGGTACGCCGGGCACAATGCAGAATGATCCGCGATACGAAAACGTCACCGAGGAGATATTATTATTTTTGTCGCAGGCAGTAAAAAATGCCCTTGACGCCGGCATAGCTGAAGATAAGATAATTGTTGACCCGGGAATAGGTTTTGGAAAAAATGTCGCCCACAACCTGGAGATATTAAAGCGGCTTAAGGAATTGAAGTGTTTAGGCAGGCCTATACTTGTGGGCCTTTCGCGAAAGTATTTTATCGGTAAAATTTTGAACGCTGATGCCGCCAATAGGGCCTGGGGTACGGCTGCGGCAATAAGCATGGCCATAGGGCAGGGAGCTGATCTCGTGCGCGTGCATGATGTCAAAGAGACGAAGCAAGTGGTCCTTATGGCTGACGCCTTGTCGCGCGGAGGGAATAATTAATGTTTGAAAGCATATCTTCTTTTTTCGTGGTGTACTGGTCTGTTTTAAAGCCTGTTATTGAGATCATTATTCTGTGGTTTGTATTTTTTAGAATCATGATATTTTTTGAAGGGACGCGCGCCGGCCAGGTTTGGAAAGGTATCTTTATTTTAGTGGTCGCGTTCTTTCTTGCGCAGAAATTAGGCTTAAACACGCTTGACTGGATATTGACTAAGTTATTTGCCATTTCCGTTATAGCAATTATTGTAATTTTTCAGCCTGAACTCAGGTTCGGTTTGGCGCGGTTAGGCCAACCTCACTTATTCGGCACGGGTTTAAAAGAAGAAGAAATAGATGATCTAATAAGGCAGCTTTCATCAGCGCTTGTGTATCTTTCGGGTAAGAAGATAGGCGCCCTCATCGCTTTGGAGCGGGAAGACAGGCTTAAGAGTTATATGGATAGCGGCGTCATTATAGATTCTAAAATAAGCCCGGAATTGCTGGAGACCGTATTTACTCCTCTATCGCCGCTGCACGACGGCGGCCTTGTCATCCAGGGTGACAGGATTTCTGCGGCAAGCTGTCTTTTCCCTTTGGCGCAGAATCCCTATTTAAGCCATGCTTTAGGAACGCGTCACCGGTCGGCCTTGGGCCTTAGCGAAGAGACGGATGCCGTTGTTTTGATAGTATCGGAAGAGACGGGGCTTATATCTTTGGCAGTAGGAGGCCGTCTGACACAAGGGTTGACCCGTGAGGAACTTACTCAAGGCCTTAAGCATCATCTCCTTTTGATGATGGAGAAAGATACTAAGGCGAAGACATCGGAGAATAACAGTGAATCTAGTTGATATTTTTGAAGATCTCAAAAAATGGTTTACGTATTGCCCACTCTATAAGATCATCGCGCTTATTTTGGCCATTGTTGTCTATCTCTATGTGAACGGGGAGTTTAAATGAGCACCATAATGTGCGCCGAAGGCGCAGCCGAAGGCGCATATAGCGAAATCCCGCTTAGTGCGGCGAAATTATCGGAGAGAATTTCGCCAGCGATTACGATGCGGGATGCAGCCATTTTTGGGCCGTCGGGATCTGAATGAGCGCGCGACTTGGCGTCAATATAGACCACGTTGCCACACTTCGGCAACTGCGCTATTCCTTATTTCCCGATGTACTTTTAGCCGCTCAGATATGCGAAGCCGCTGGAGCAGATTCTATTGTGGCTCACCTTCGTGAAGACAGGCGTCATATCCAGGATGATGATGTCTTTGCTTTGCGCAAGATCGTTAAGACAAAGCTGAACTTAGAGATGTCATGCGCCCCAGAGATCGTTGATATCGCCTGTTGCTTAAAACCTGATCAAGCGACCCTTGTGCCTGAAAACAGAAAAGAGCTGACGACAGAGGGTGGCCTTGATGTTGTGAAGATGGAGCGCCGTGTTGAAAAAGCGATCGCTAAGCTTAAGGCATCCGGCATTGAAGTAAGTCTTTTTATTGAACCTGACTGCCGCGCGATAAAAAAAGCCAGCCGGATAGGGGCACAGATCGTTGAATTGCATACGGGCAGCTACGCTAACGCCGCAACAAAGCGTGAGAAAAAAAATGATTTATCAAGGCTTAAAGATGCGGCTATCTACGCGCATGATCTAGGCCTTGTGGTTTGCGCAGGGCACGGGCTGGATTACAGCAATGTCTGCCAGGTCGCGCGAATCCCCAATATTTATGAATTAAACATCGGCTATGCTATAATCTGCCAATCCGTATTTGTCGGCCTTAAAGAAGCCGTACAAAGAATGAAAAAGTTGATAGGATAAAATGATAAAAGGCAGCGGCATTGATATCGTTGAAATAAAAAAACTGGAAAAAGCTGTCCGTCGCTGGGGCGATGTTTTTTTGAATAGGGTATTCACAGAGGCCGAGTTAGCCTATTCACAAAAAAAGCGCTATCCTCTGCAGCATTTAGCAGCGCGTTTTGCGGCTAAAGAGGCTATCTTTAAGGCCTTCGGCACGAACCCTAAACTTAATTTTAAAGATATAGAGATCTCTAACGACAAGTTCGGACGGCCGTATTGCGTCATAAACAAGAAACGACCGCCGATATCTTTGTCTTTATCTCATACGGATAACTATGCAGTTGCCTGTGCGATTATTCAATAGAGAATCTTTCGCCCATAAGGGCGATTTCGGCCATGTCTTTATTTTGGCGGGCTCAGAGTGTTTAATGGGCGCTGCTTGCCTATGCTCTCAAAGCGCGATGCGCTCCGGCGCTGGCCTCGTGACATTAGGTATACCTAGAAGCCTTCACTCAATAGCTTCTTTGAAGCTAACTGAAGTGATGACGTTGCCGTTGCCGGAAACAAGGCAGGCGGCCTTGGGTGAAAAGGCATTAAGTAAAATAAAGGCTTTTTTAAAAAAGGCTGATTGCCTTTTGATGGGGCCCGGCCTTTCGCGGCAGGCGGATACACAGCGCCTTATCAGGCGCGTTTTGGCGCTTTGCGACAAACCCGTATGTTTAGACGCAGATGCTCTTATAGCTTTGGCAGGGCACTTAGACACTCTTAAGAGGATTAAAAATACTGCTGTCTTAACTCCTCATCCTGGAGAGATGGCCTATCTTTTAGGCATTCCTGTCAAAGAGGTCCAAAATAACAGAAAAAAAGTTGCAAAAGAATTTGCTCTTCGTTACAATACTATATTAGTCCTAAAAGGGCATCAAACGATCGTAGCTTCTCCCGATGGCATGGCCTACATCAATAATACAGGCAATCCCGGGATGGCTACAGCCGGCAGCGGAGATGTTTTGGCAGGTATGCTGGCAGCTTTTTTGGGGCAGGGTATGCCGCCTTATCAAGCGGCATGTTCGGCTGTATACGTTCATGGGTTGGCCGGCGATCTGGCTGTAAGGGATAAGACGGAAGTCAGTCTTATAGCGTCGGATATCATTGAATATTTGCCAAAAGCTTTTAAGAAGTTGAGCACCACAATGTATTAGTTTAGCGAAATACTGTGACTGCAAAGCGGTTAGTCATCAGTAGCTATTTAGGTTATTGTACTTTTGCCGAAGTAGCTCAGTCGGTAGAGCAGCTGTTTTGTAAACAGCGGGTCGGGGGTTCGATTCCCTTCTTCGGCTTGATATTGAGAATAGTTGGTTAGCGAGCTATACGCGGATGGGTTCGTCCCGCCAAAGAGCGGCGGGATTCCCGCCTACGCGGGATTTCGCTGAATTAGTACATTATGGTGCTCAATTCGGTAGATGCACCTTCGGTGCAGGTTAAGGTGCTCAAATTCCCTTCTTCGGCTTGATATTGAGATAAGCGGTATTTTGGACGGGTACCCAAGTGGCTAAAGGGGGCAGACTGTAAATCTGCTGCACACAAGCTTCAGAGGTTCAAATCCTCTCCCGTCCATTAATTCAAAACTCGCCATACGGAGGCTATGTGCTAGAGGATATTTTAGTCGTAGACGGTGACGTATCATCCCGTGACACCTTTTATGAGGTACTTACGTCAATAAGTTACAAAGTAACTTGTGTCCCAAGCGGTAAAGAGGCTCTTATCAGATTGGAGCGCGAGAGGCCTGCTCTTATCATCATTGATTCCTCTATACCCGTGGCCCATATGGATTGCTACGAGACGATGACTAAAATAAAGGAGCATGATCCTGAGATCAATTTCGTACTTTTATCTAAAGAAGTTGTGACGCCTGCGATAAAGGATAAGGCTTTTAGCCTGGGGGCGATAGCTGTCATTAAGAAGGACTTTTCTACGCATTTGATGATGAAAGAGATCCTGGGCATCTTAAAAGAAAGCATGAAGGAGTTCAAAAAAGAGGCTCGCCGCGGCAAGATCTTGATCATTGACGACGAGCAGGATATCAGGAACATGATAAGCAATTTTCTATCCATGAAGGGCTATGATGTCACCACTGCGGCGAGCGGCGAAGACGCGTTGCTGCAGATGAAGACGCAAAAGCCTCAGCTTGTACTTTGTGATATCCGCATGCCCGGAATGGACGGGTTGATGCTCATAAAGAAAATAATGGAGATAGATCCTTCAATCAAAGTCGTAATGCTGACAGCCATTCAGGATGAAGACGTCGTGGCTGAAGCATTTAA
>JAZDLG010000086.1:0-3879 GCA_043802125.1 Candidatus Omnitrophota bacterium | reverse complement strand
TATGACACGTATGAAGAAGTACAGACCACGCTAAAGGTAGGCGATGAGACCATGTTTGAGAATGTGGCCGCTGTAGGAGAGATAAGGGCGGGCAACCATTTAACCGCTGATTTTAAGGTAGTAGCAGGCTCGAATATCGCCGACCTTGTTGTTGTTGAGAAGGATGTTCCGGAAGATAGCGCGGCGCCCGAGACAGCGGCAGAGACCCAGACAGAGATAGCCCAGGAGACAGAGATAGCCCAGGAGACAGAGATAGCCCAGGAAACAGAGGTAGCGCCTGAGGCAGAGATAGAGCCTGTGCCTCTGCCTGAATTGCCGCAAGCGCCCGCGGAGATCCCCGCGCAGGCGGTTAATGAGACAGCGCCCGAAAACCAGACAACGCCGAGTATCTGATAACTATAACCTTTAATGTTTATCGTATCTAATCTTTTAGCAGCTTTAGCGCAGGTCCTGGATGTCGTTCTTACTGTGTTATACTGGATGATTATTGTCAGGGCTCTTTTGAGCTGGGTCAATCCGGATCCACACAACCCCATTGTCCAGTTTTTGCAGGCTGTTACAGAGCCGATACTTGCTCCTGTAAGAAGGCTTCTGCCGCCGGCGTTTCGCTGGGGATTGGATATATCGCCGATCATCGCCATACTCGCAGTCATGTTCCTTAAGGCGTTTTTGGTGAGGACTCTTCTTGATCTAAGTTTTCGCCTCAGGTGATTTTGAGCACCATAATGCCGTTCTAGCGAAATCCCGCGTAAGCGGGAAATTCCTTATGTTTCACATACCGCTTCTTAAATTCCTGCTCCTGGCCCTCTTGTTGGCGTTTTCGGCGTTTTTTTCGGCCGCGGAGACCGCCTTATTTTCTCTGGATTCCATAAAATTAAGAAGGATAGCGCAGGCAGGTAAAAGCACTTCCCTTATCTTAAAGCTCCTTGAGAATCCCATGAGGTGCCTGACGACTATTCTTTTCGGCAACACCGTAGTCAATATCGCCATATCGGCCATCATCGCTTCTCTTCTCATTGATCTTTTGGGCAATAACGGCGTCAGCATTTCCATTGGTGTCACGACGTTTATTTTGCTTTTGTTCGGAGACGTTACGCCTAAGACGATCGCCATACATAATAACGAGAGGTTGTCTTATTTTCTTTCTTTCCCTTTGTATTTCTTCGGCCGTTTGATGTCGCCTTTTCTGTTTTTATCTACGATGGCCTGCGACAGCATCATCTCTTTTTTCGGCCTTAATTTAAAGAAGGAACCGACGCTGACAGAAGAAGAATTCAAGACTGTTATGGAGGTCGGCCATCGCCACGGGGTGGTAGGAAAAAGCGAGAAGGAAATGGTCGTTTCCATTTTAGAGTTGACGACGACCACCACCCAGGAGGTGATGACACCGCGCATGGATATCAAAGCTATTTCAGACGCCTGGGACAGGGATAGGGCTGTCTCTTTTGCCAAGCAGATAAGGCATTCCAAACTGCCGGTCTATAAGGATTATTATGACAATATCTTCGGCGTTATTTTTACAAAGGAGCTTTTTTTGGAAGAGGCAAAAACACTTACGGAACTGATCAAGCCGGTCATGTTCGTGCCTGAGACCAAAAAAATAAGCGAGCTTATCATGGAGTTCTACAGGCAAAAAGCAAAAATAGCTGTTGTCGTGGATGAACACGGCGGCACAGCCGGGCTGGTGACGCTTGAGGACGTTTTAGAGGAGATATTCGGAGAGATTCACGACGGTTCTGTGGCAATAGAGAACTTAGTAGAGCTGCTTGGGCCAAATAGCTTCCGCGTCATCGGCAAGGCTCCCATTGATAAGGTGAATGACGATTGCGGCATTTCTATAGCCCAGGGCGATTACGATACGCTCGCCGGATTTCTTCTGGATAAATTCGGAAAAATACCGCAGGAAGGCGAACGCGTAGAAGCTGCCGGGGCTGTTTTTACAATTGAAAAAGTGCTGGGGCGCCGCATAAAGAGCGTCCTTTTGGAGAAGAAGTGACGATATTATTGATCTTGTTAGTTTTGGCGTTGATAGCCGAGGCCTTTTTTGAGGGCGCCGAGACAGCTTTTGTCTCCATCAACTTTTTAAAACTCATGCATTTGATAGAGAAAAAAGACAAGCGCGCCATGCTCGTCCACGACATCATCAAGAAACCCGACAGGCTCCTGGCAACTACACTCTTAGGTACTAACATGAGCGTTGTTGTCTCCGCGGTTTGCGCCACGGCCATTATTGAAAAATTTTACCCCGTCTATAGCGCTTTATTGACAACGGCCGTCCTGACGCCAATAACTTTTATTTTTTGCCAGCTTTTGCCAAAGGCAGTAGCCCGCTATCACGCAAACCGCATCTGTCTTTTTCTGGCCGGGCCGTTGAAGTGGAGCGAAAGGGTGTTTTGGCCGTTCGTCAATTTTTTTGTATTTTTTGCCAATACGTTAGGCCGCATAGTAAGCCCCAAAGGCCTGAGGAAAAACCCGTTTTTGACTAAAGATGATATCAAGTCTCTTATTAAAGATATTTCGCGGGAGGGTATCTTAGAGGACCACGAGAAAGAGGCCATTGATAAGATATTTGATATGACGCTGGCCCGCGCGGCTGATATAATGGTGCCCATGAAGAATGTGGCGGTCTTTGACGCGGGCGATACCCTGGAGGCTGTTAAGGCAAAGGCGCGAGTTTCCGGATTCACGCGTTTTCCAGTATTAAAAGGTAAAGAGTTAACGGGCATCATAAATCTTTTTGACATTTTTTATAATCCGGCCGGCGAGTGGCAGGCATTTATCAGGCCTTTGATAAGGGTAGAGCATGATCAGAGCGTAGACAAGGTCTTTTCCAGTATGCGGCCCGGTAAAGAAGTGATAGCAGCTGTGTTCAAGGGCCCTGAGATGGCAGGTATACTGACTATGGAAGACCTGATGGAAGACATCGCGCCAAAATTGAGCACAAAAAAATAATTATCTAGCGAAATACCGATACCAGCAAGCAGATTTATGTGTAATCTGCAAAGCGGTTTGGTATCGGTATCTAGAGACTACTATGAAAATTATGAAATATTTTATCCCGCCTTCGCGGGATGTCACTGGATGGGCAAGCCTAAGGCTTGCCTGGGGGATTTCCATCCTCTGCGTTCTGTTGGCAATGATTCTGTTTTCTCAAACCCCGGCCCCTCGGGGAGTTTTTGCGCAGGATGCCGGGCAAGAGAAGCCGCTTTTAGTCACTGTTTTTCATATGCCGACTTGTAAGGCCTGCCAGAAGGTCATCTCGGATATCATCCCGTCCATCGCAAAAAAATACGGCGATAAGGTCAACTGGTCATATGTTGACACAACAGAAGAATCAAATTACAAGCGCTTCCTTGAGCTGGGGAAAGAGACAGGCAGGCATTTGTCCACTCCGAGCATTCTTATCGGCAAAACAGTCCTTGTCGGCCTCACAGAAGCTGCGGATTCCCTTGATAAAACCATAGAGGCTGCCCTTGCCTCGCGGTCTCTTGAGTCCTTCGCGCTTGAAGGCAAGGGTATTGATCTTCTTGAGCGCTTTAGGTCTTTCGGCCCATTGACTATTGTAGGCGCAGGCATTGTTGACGGCATCAACCCTTGCGCTTTTACTGTCATCGTATTTTTTGTCTCTTTCCTGAGCGTCATGGGATATAAGCGCAGGGAGATGGCCGTTATCGGCGCATTTTATATCGCGGCCGTATTCTTTACTTACCTCGTTTTAGGGCTTGGTTTTTTTAAGGCGTTCTATAGCCTTAAAGGTTTTTATCTTGTTTCACAGATGATATATCTGGGCATAGGGGCTTTGAGCATTTATTTCGGCGGCCTTGCCGTCAAAGATTATATTGTTTATAAGAAGACGGGTAAGACCGACGGTATGGCTCT
>JAZDLG010000085.1:0-5177 GCA_043802125.1 Candidatus Omnitrophota bacterium | reverse complement strand
ACGCTGCTTAAAGATCCTGTCAATCCTTCAAGCGAAGCGGCGCACGCGGCTTTATTATTCGCGCATGTAGCATGGAACAGAGCGAACGGAAATAAAGTCATTTCTTATAGAAAGGTTCTCAATGAGTTTGAATATTCTAACCCGGACCTATGGGACGAGTTTAAGTTAACCGCCCATGGGGAGATAATCAAGTCGCTAATTGTCTATAAAAATGAATATTATCCGGGAGATTCCAGAGTTATCCGTGTATGCGGGATGAGAAAAAATAATGTTCATGTCGAATGGGTCTACGCGAAGTAAAATTGTGAATAAATTAATGAATAAAAAAGTATACATTAAAAGTTTCGGATGGCCGATGGTGTAAGTATCGCGTGATGATTTTGATGATTCTAAATGCGTATTCCGGACTACCCTGACCACCAATTCCGCTCGACTCTGACCACCCATTCCGGCTGACCTTTACCACTCATTCCGGTTGACCTTGACCACCTGTTTAAGAGCTATCCTGTAGTTAATTTCATTAAAATAAACCCCTGAAATCTGTTCAATAAGAGTGGCTGTCATCTTTGTTATCTGACATACTCCTCTCTGGATTAATATTGCTGTTAACCAGAGAAGGAGATGACGATGGCAAAGAACAGGAGGAGGGATATAAGCATGCGCAAGGTAAGAGAGATACTGCGTCTAAGCGTTAATCACAAGATGTCTAACAGAGAGATAGCGCAAAGCTGCTCCGTATCTCACGGGACCGTAGCTAAGTACGTTCTACTGGCTAAAGAGGCCGGACTTACGTTTGAGATGATTCAGCAGGCGGACGATGTGACCTTGGGCCGCCTGCTTGGGAAGGATAAGGCGTCACATAAAAGACCGGTTTGTTCTCAGCCTGACTGGGGTTACATACACACGGAACTTAAGAAGAAGAATGTGACGCTCCAGCTTCTATGGCATGAATACAAGGATATCCATCCTGACGGCTACCAGTCCACACAGTTTTACGAGCATTACGGCCGCTGGAAGAAGATATTAAGCCCAAGTCTTTATCAGGTTCATAAGGCCGGTGAGAAAATGTTCGTCGACTACGCCGGACATACGGTGCCCATTCAGGATCGCTTTACGGGCAAGATAAGACAGGCCGAGATCTTTGTCGCCGTGTTAGGGGCGAGTAATTACACGTATGCCGACGCTTCATGGGATCAGAGCCTCTCAAGTTGGATCGAATCTCATGTAAGGACTTTTGAGTATTTTAAGGGAGTCCCCAGGACGGTAGTTCCCGATAACTTAAAGGCGGGAGTATCTAAACCCTGCAGATATGAGCCCGACATCAATCCTACATATCACGATATGGCCGTACATTATGGGACAGTCGTCATTCCCGCCCGCGTAGCGAAGCCAAAAGATAAAGCTAAGGTGGAAGTGGGGGTCCAGGTGGTGGAGAGGTGGATATTGGCGGCCTTAAGGAACCGGACATTCTTCAGTCTTAATGAGCTCAATGGCGCCATAAGAGAGCTTCTTACACGGCTTAACGAAAAGCCCTTTAAGAAATTGGAAGGTTCCCGCAAGATATGCTTTGAGAAGATAGAACAAAGCGCGCTCCTTGCCCTTCCGGAAAACCGGTATACCTTCGCCGAGTGGAAGAAAGCGAGAGTAAATATAGATTATCATATCGAGCTTAACGGACATTACTACAGCGCGCCTTATTCTTTGGTCCATGAAGAGGTTACCGTAAGGTATACCACCAAGACCATAGAGGTCTTCCATAAGGGAAAGCGCGTGGCGAGCCACGCGAGGAGCGATATTAAAGGCCGGCATACCACCATAAAAGAACATATGCCGAAAAGCCACAGGGAGTATCTGGAGTGGACTCCCTCGAGAATAATAAACTGGGCGGGTACCATAGGAGAATCCACCGCCAGTGTCGTTGAAACCATCCTAAGCTCAAGAGTATACCCTGAACAAGGATATCGTTCATGTATGGGCATCCTGCGCCTGGCCAAGAGGTATTCTAATGATCGCCTGGAGTCGGCTTGTAAGAGGGCTATTGTTATAAGAGGTTACAGCTATAAAAGCATAGAATCTATCCTAAAGAGCGGTCTAGATCTTCATCAGTTGCCCGAAGCGCGGCCAGAGCCGGCCGTCTCGCATGAAAACATAAGAGGCGGCGGCTATTTTACAAATAATTATCACTAAGAAGGAGGATGAAGAAAGATGTTAACGCATCCGACGCATGAGAAGTTAAGGACGTTAAAGCTTTACGGCATGGCCAAGTCTTTTGAGGAGCAGGCCTCCGGGCATGATTATGATGACTTAAGCTTTGAAGAGAGAATGGGTCTCCTGATTGACAGGGAGATGACCGAACAGGAAAATCGCCGGCTCACGTCCCGCCTTAAAAGAGCGAAGCTGAGGCAGCCGGCCTCAGTAGAGGATATCGACTACGGGCAAAAAAGAGGACTTGATAAAACCCTGATGAAATCATTAGCGCGATGCGCATGGATAAGAGAACACCTCAATATCCTTCTGACAGGTCCCTGCGGCGTAGGTAAAAGCTACGTCGCCTGCGCTCTCGGGCATAAAGCGTGCCTGGAAGGACACAAGGTCCTTTACTTCAGGGCTACCCGCTTATTCGAGGATCTGGCGCTTGCCAAAGGAGACGGCAGATACGCGAGGCTCATGAATACCATCGCGAAGACGGACCTGGTCATTATAGACGACTGGGGACTATCCGTATTAAACAATCAGGAAAGAACGGACCTCTTAGAGATACTCGAAGACAGGCACGGTATCCACTCTACAGTCATAACAAGCCAGCTGCCATTAGAGCGCTGGCACGAAGCGATAGGCAACCCTACCTTAGCCGATGCCATACTTGATAGGTTAGTCCATAACGCTTACAAGATTCAATTAAAGGGCGGTTCCATGAGAAAGGTAAAGGCGGAAAAAATCCCGGAAAGGAATAATAAAAAAGATGCGTGAAAAGATATGGCTCAGTCCGAGAAGATGCGCTATAATGCGAATGTGAGCGGAATTTTATCCCTACTATCAACAATATTCACAAAAAGAGAAAAAAGAAGCAAAAAAGAGAAAAATCACTGCTGCTGCTACTTATTTAAAAAAAGAAGAAAAAACATATTGCCAGGGGTTCTTTGATATAAAAATAATGAAAGCGTCGCTACGCTCCGACAGGTGGTCAGAGTCGAGCGGAATAAGTGGTCAAGGTCATCCGGAATGGGTGGTCAAGGTCACCGGAATACGCAATCTATGGTCAGACCGGCGCAAACAATCGGTCCTAGACGGTAAACAGGCGTTTTCTGGGGCGTTCTGCAGGCGTCCGGGATGGTCAAAAAGGGCGTTTTTTAGTGACATGAAGTGACATGAGGATGTCAATCAGCTCTTTAATAAGTTTTCCATTGTTTCCTTTTTTACGTGTGATATAATGTGGAACAAAATGTAACAGGAGCTTTCTCATGAAAAATCTCACAGAAACTTATACAGCAGAAGACGTGGCCCAATATCTAAAACTTCATCCGTACACTGTTCGTCGTCTTGCCCGGGAGAAGAAGATACCGGCTTTTCGTGTCGGCGGTCAGTGGCGTTTTAGAAAAGATGAGATTGACAGATGGTCACGCTCATATCCATTTTCCGATAAGCCAGAAGGCCATGGTTTGGCCTCCGATAGCCAAAGCCATAAGAAAGGGAAGTAGCGATGAAATATAAAATCTTTGTCAGTGGCGCACAAAAAGAGTTAAAGAAAGAACGTCGGGCAGTCAAGGAGTTTATCCGTAAGGATGCTCTTTTATCGGAATATTTTGATGTTTTTCTTTTTGAGGATTCTCCCGCCAAGAGTAAATCAGCCGAAATGGCTTACATCGAGGAAGTGCGCAAGGGTGATATTTACGTCGGCATCTTCGGTCAGCAATATGGCGGATCCGGAAAAGAAAAGATGTCGCCAACAGAAGCAGAATTCCGCGAAGCCAAGGCAAAGCATAAGGAGATTTTGATCTATATTAAGGGTCAAAACACCGTAGATAAACTCCGAGACGGTGGTATGCGGGAGTTTATATCAGAAATTAAAAATCCAAAGGCTGGGTACAGTTATAGAAGATTTGATACGGTGACTGAATTAACCAATCTGGTTTACGAGAGCTTAATATCCTTTCTTAAAGAAAAAGGCGAGATCGGAAAGGCGGGATTTGATCAGCGAATTTGCGACGGGGCCAAATTATCCGACATTGATAGTGTCAAAGTTAAATGGTTTTTGAAAGTTGCCCGGACAAAGCGTAATTTTCCGCTCGGAGTAGACGCATCAATATCCGATGTATTTACGCACTTAAAACTCATGAGAGAGGGCAAGCTTACAAATGCCGCGCTCTTGTTGTTTGGTAAGAGCCCACGAAAATTCTTTGATCAGGCAAAAATTAAGTGTGTCCAATTGCCCAGCACCGAGGTTGTGAAGCCGTTTTCGTCGTATCATATTTACGAAGAAGAAAATCTTTTTGAACAGGTTGATAAGGCGGTGGCTTTTGTTTTGGATTCTATTAAATTCCCCGTTATTCAGCAGGCTCATACTGTCCAAGTAGCCCGGCCTAGGGAAATTCCTGAGTTTGCTATCCACGAAGCCATTGTTAATGCCGTGGCGCATCGTGATTACAATACAACATCTTCTGTTCAGGTGATGGTTTTTCTCGATCGCGTTGAGATATGGAATTCCGGAACGCTTCCCGGGAATCTAAAGGTGGAGGATCTAAGAAAGCCGCATTCTTCCCATCCGTCTAATCCGACGTTAGCGAGCGTGCTGTTCTTTGCAGACTATATACAACAGGTGGGATCCGGCACAACGGAAATGATTCGACAGTGTAAAGAACATGGTCTTCCGGAGCCGGAGTTCATTTCAGTGCGAAATCTTGAGTTTAAAACAATTCTTGCAAGAGACAAGTTTACGGAAATTACTTTGCAACAATTGGGACTTAATGAACGTCAATTGAAAGCGGTCAAATATGTCAAAGAAAAAGGTCAAATTGCTAATAAGGAATACCAAGAAGTCAACAGTGTTTCAAAGGCTACGGCAACGCGTGAACTTTCAAAATTGGTAAGTTTAAAAGTGTTAAAACAACAAGGCATTGTTGGTAAAGGGACGTTCTATAGGCTTGGCTAATTGGCTCACAAATGGCTCAAATGGCTCA
>JAZDLG010000076.1:0-12750 GCA_043802125.1 Candidatus Omnitrophota bacterium | reverse complement strand
CTCACATTCTTCCCTCAGCTTTTCAATAGCTTGCGGATCTGCCGAAGGATCAGGCGCAGCCGCCGGCAGTTTCTTTGTTTTAATTAGATCGCCGAATAAGGCTACAATAACCCCTGAAATGATCGCCGCCGAAATTATGCCAATGACAAAAGTCAAAGTGTCCATATTCAAACCTTCACTTTGCATGCCCGTATTTAGTATAATCAACTCCAAGGGACGCGAGGTCGTTTTTCATAAGGCCCTGAAATCCGAATGGGGTTTCTATAAAGAGGGCGTCAACGAGGTATTTTTCCGTGACTTCTGCTCTGTTGTCTTTTTTGGCGAGGCTTTCTGCTTTCAGGGTTATCGCTTTCTCGGCGATAGGCCGCATGAATACCGGCATCTTTGCAAGGACCTGCCTGAACGTATCTTGAGTTGCCTTATCCCATGATGTCATATTATAATTTTATAGCTCGTGGGAGGAAACAACTGCATCTAATAACAACGTAACCTTGTTATTTAAAATCTCCAAAAAACCTTTGCCGGAGGAATTAAAGACTTTTGTCTCATCCGAGGGGAATGTTTTCAAGACGATCCTGCCGGGTTTCAGCCTCGCCGCAAGCGGCGCGTGATCAACCAAGACGCCCATAAAACCCAGCTCAGCGGGTACGACTAAAGACCTGACCTCGCCGTCATAGATAGCCTCTTCTTCTGTCAGGATAGAAACGCGAAAATGCTTACTCATGGAGCGGGCTCATTTAACCTTTAGGGCCTTTGCCTTCTCTATCGCCTCTTCAATCGTTCCGACCATATAAAACGCCTGTTCGGGCAATTCATCCATCTGGCCGTCAATGATCATTTTAAACCCTTCAATGGTATCTTTCAGTTTGACATATTTTCCTTTTAATCCGGTAAAAGCCTCTGCAACGAACATAGGTTGGGAAAAAAAACGCGCAAGCTTTCTGGCGCGAGCCACTATGATCTTGTCTTCGTCTGATAATTCATCTATGCCCAAAATAGAGATTATATCACGCAGGTCTTTATAACGCTGGAGAACATTCTGCACGCCTATGGCCACATTATAATGCTCATCTCCGATGATCCGCGGATCCAGTATACGCGATGTGGAATCCAGAGGGTCTACAGCCGGATAAATACCTAATTCGGATATTTGGCGCGAAAGCACGGTCTTGGCGTCCAGATGCGTAAATGTCGTGGCCGGCGCAGGGTCGGTCAGGTCATCCGCCGGCACATAAATAGCCTGGACAGACGTAATAGAACCATTCCTTGTTGAGGCGATCCTCTCTTCCAGCTGCGCTATCTCGGTAGCTAAGCTCGGCTGATACCCTACGGCTGACGGCATACGGCCCAAGAGCGTTGAAACCTCAGAACCCGCCTGCACATACCTGAATATATTATCAATAAAAAGCAGCACGTCTTTGCGCTGTTCATCGCGAAAATGTTCCGCCATGGTCAACGCGGATAAGCCCACGCGGAAACGCGCGCCCGGAGGCTCATTCATCTGGCCAAAAACAAGCACCGTCTTTTTTATAACGCCCGATTCATTTAATTCAAGCCATAGCTCATTGCCTTCCCTGGTGCGCTCGCCAACACCGCCGAACACAGAAACACCGCCGTGCTCAGTGGCAATTGTCCTGATAAGCTCCATGACAATAACTGTCTTACCGACACCCGCGCCTCCGAAAAGGCCTATCTTGCCCCCCTTGGGATACGGGACTAAAAGATCTATGACTTTAAGCCCTGTCTCTAACATCTGTGAAATAGACAACTGCTCCTCAAAACTCGGTGAATCGCGATGTATAGGGTTCCGCTTCGCGGGCTCTCGCACCGGGCCGGCGTTGTCAATCGGTTCTCCCAAAACATTAAAAATGCGGCCAAGTGTCTGGTCGCCTACAGGCACGGTAATCGGTGAATCTAGATCCCTAACCTTCATGCCGCGCACCAGGCCGTCTGTCGCGCCTAACGCGATACAGCGCACGGTGTTATTACCTATTTGCTGAGCGACTTCAAGCACAAGATCAATATTCTTGTCCGGATACTCAACTTTAACGGCATTCAGAAGCCGCGGAAGTTCGCGTTCCGGAAACCTTACATCCACGCTTGGCCCGATGACCTGAATAATCTCTCCTATAGCCATATTTTCATCCTTAACCTTTTAGCGCTTCAACCGTTGAAACCACCTCAAGTACCTCTTTAGTGATCGCGGCCTGCCTTACCTTATTCTTAAAAATAATGAGGCTTTCTATCAGATCTTTGGCATTATCCGTTGCCGACTTCATTGCTATGGTCCTCTCTGAATGCTCGGCTGTAAAAGCCTCCAAAAGCAAAAGCCGTATTTTTCCAGACACGTAGACTTTAAGAAGCTCATCCAGCAGTTGCGGATAATCCGGCTCAAATAAGTAGTAAGAAGGCTTGGCCGGAATGGCGCTTGAGACATAGACGGGAAATAACCTGTCTATGGTTGGAATATAATGCATGGACGATTTAAAATGCGTGTATACCATATAGACTTCGTCTACGACGAAGTCTACGGCGAAATCTACATCTTTTTTTAAGAAAATGCCGGTCAAGAACACAGTGAGTTCTTTTAGCGATGTCTGCTGGAGACGGCCGTGCAATCCCAAATAAGCGCGCTCTACAGCAAACCTTTTTCTTTTAAAATAACTGAAACCTTTTCTCCCTACGGCTATCACTTTGACCTTGTCTGCCGGATATCTGCTGATAAATTCGGCCGCGGCTTTTAAGATACGGTGGTTGTATAAACCGCAGAGCCCGGAGTCTGAGGTCACGACGCACACAGCGACTCCTCCTGTATTAGGCGCTGTATTAAGCAACGGATGGGAAAAATCAG
The DNA here is from genome assembly GCA_043802125.1 of Candidatus Omnitrophota bacterium. GTDB lineage: Bacteria > Omnitrophota > Gorgyraeia > Velamenicoccales > Velamenicoccaceae > Phelpsiimicrobium. Next base: position 9,899 of record JAZDLG010000076.1, on the reverse strand, counting down.
GCCTTTCGGCAAAAAGATTTTCTAAAAGGCTGTCTGTTTTGCCGAAGTAAGCCCTCATGGCAAAAAGAAGATCCTGGACACGCCTGAGCTTTGACACAGAGATCATTTCCATGGCGCGCGTTATCTTCCGAGTGTTTTCAACACTCTTGATCCTGGATTTTATCTGCCTTAAAGACTGCGTCATAAGCTTAAGGGTCCCCGCAAAACCCGCGGGGATTTCGCTAAACTAATACATTATGGTGCTCAGTTAACAAATATCTTTTTAAAATTTAAAATAGCGTCATTGAGCTTCTGCATAGTGGCCTCGGTCAATTCCAAATCAACGCTTATTTGCTGTTCTATCTGAGGATGTTGTTTTTCCATATAGCGATAAAATTCAGATTCAAATCTTCGGATAGCATTAAGCGGCAGATCGTCAAGGAAACCATTTACGCCGGTGTAGATGATCATCACCTGCTTAGAGATCGGCAGCGGATCGTAGAGCCCCTGTTTTAAAGTCTCCACAACCCTTGAGCCGCGATCCAACTGTGCCTTCGTCAGCTTGTCAAGCTCTGAGCCGAATTGCGTAAACGCCACGAGCTCCCTGTATTGCGCCAGGTCAAGCCTAAGCTTGCCTGCGACCTGGCGCATGGCTTTGACCTGCGCCTTGCCGCCGACGCGCGAAACAGAAAGGCCGACATTTATTGCAGGCCTTACTCCGGCGTAAAAAAGGTCATTTTCAAGATATATCTGGCCGTCCGTGATAGAAATGACGTTCGTAGGGATATAACTCGTGATATCTCCGGCCTGAGTTTCAATAATAGGCAAAGCGGTCATGGAGCCGCCGCCCAATTTATCAATAAGCTTGGCACAACGTTCTAATAACCTGGCGTGAAGGTAGAAAATATCACCCGGGTATGCCTCGCGGCCGGGCGGCCGCCTTAAAAGAAGCGACAGCTGACGGTAGGCCTGAGCGTGCTTAGAAAGATCATCATAGACGATCAGGACGTCTTTACCCGAATACATGTATTCTTCGGCCATGGCGCAACCCGCGTAAGGCGCTAGATACTGCGAAGAAGCCGAGGCGCGCGAAGACGCGCTGACGATCGTCGTATATTCCATAGCGCCGTATTTTTTCAAAGTCTCGGCAACCGCTATAATGTTGGATATCTTCTGGCCTATGGCCACATAGATGCAATGTACGCCGCTCTTCTTCTGATTGATTATGGTATCAAGGACAATGGAGGTCTTGCCTGTCTGGCGGTCGGATATAATAAGCTCTCGCTGGCCGCGGCCTATAGGGATCATTGAATCAATGGCTTTTATACCTGTCTGAAGCGGCTGCTTGACCGGCTGTCGCTCAACAACGTTTGGCGCCTTTGATTCAATCGGCCTGAATTTATCAGTCGTTATCGGGCCTTTGCCGTCAATAGGCCTGCCTAACGCGTTAACCACGCGGCCCGCCAGGGCCTCGCCCACCGGCACCTGGATGATCTTGCCTGTGCGCTTAACGATGTCGCCCTCTTTGATATTCCTGTCCGGATTATCAGCCCCGAAGATGATGACGCCGACACTATCCTCTTCCAGATTAAGGACCATGCCTATGACATTGCCCGAAAATTCAACGAGCTCGCCTGCCATCGCGTCATCCAACCCATAGACGCGCGCTATGGCATCGCCGACCTGAATGACCGTACCTATGGATTCGGTCCTCAGGCGCGACTTGTACTTTTCCAATTCCGCCTTGATAATGGACGTGACCTCTTCGGGCCTCAATGGATCCATGTCATACCACCCTTAAAGCCGATAGCTTCTGTTTGAGTTCTAAGAGCCGTTTCCTTACGGAACCGTCAATTATGGTGTTGCCGACGATCAGCTGGACCCCGCCTAAAAGATCCGGGTCTAACTCCAGATATAGGTTGAATTTTTTATTCAATTTCTTTTCCAGCTTTTCTTTAACGCTTTTAAGCAGATCAAGATCTAAAGGATACGTCGTCCTTAACAACGCCTCCACTTTGTTCCCGTAGGCATAAGCTATCCTGATATATTCGGCGATGTCGTGGATCTTTCTGATGCGCCCATGTTCAAGGAGCAGGCGCAAGAATTGCCTGAACTCCTGCGAATAACCGACCAGAACCGTTTCTATTGTCTTTAATTTTTCAGCTTGATCCACCGCAGGCGTATTTAGGAAATCGTCAAACTCAGGATTGTCGCGTAATAAGCTCCTGAAATTTTGCGCCTCTTGGACGATTTTTTCAACATCTATAGTTGGCTGCGCGAACTTGACAAAACCTTCCGCGTATCTCTTGACAATGACCCTGTCTTTCATCGCGATCCTTACTGCTTATTTTCCAGTTTATCAACGTCTTTTAAAAAATTTTCAATGAGGCGCCTGTCTTCTTCGGGAGTAAGTTTTTCCCGGATCATCGCCTGCGTTGCCTGCATCGTCAACTCAATTATCCTCTCTTTAAGATCTTCTCGCGACCTTGCCAATTCAAATTTGATCTCTCTTTTGGCATCCTCAATGACATTTTCGGCATCAAGGCGCGCCTTTTCTTTTATTTCCCTGGCATCTTGCTCGCCCAGCGCTATGGCCTCGGCAAACTTTTCCTGGGCCGCTTCCTGTATAGTCACGAACAAGGCGTCATATTTAGCCTTTGCTTTCGCCAGATCAGCCTTAGCCTCATCAATAGATCTTAGTTCAGAGGCTATCTTCTCCCTCCTGTCATCCAATACCTTCAGAAAGTGTTTCCAGGCAAAGATCCTCAGCAGGGTAAAGACAAGCAGGAAACTTATTATCTGCGCGACGATCTCGCTCGCACTCAATAATTTTAATAGCTCCATAGGCTACAATTTACCCGCTAAAACAAAAGCAAATACCAGGACGTAAATAGTCAAGGCTTCTATAAAAGCGCAGCCTGTCGCCATGTTCATTAATATCTTCGTAGATGCTTCCGGCTGCCGGCCTGTTGCCTCCATGGCAGAAGCCACGACCCTGCCTAAACTTATAGCCGAGCCGAATGCCGCCAAGCTCAACCCTATAGGAAGAGCCAACGCTAACACAACTTTATAATCCATTTTCTACCCCCTTTGTTTTTCTTGAGTCCTCACCAACAAGGACAAACGCAAGATAAATAGTCGTAAGCAGGCTAAAAACCGTTGCCTGCACAATACAGGCTATCATACTTAAGAAAAAATTAAAGAACAATAACGGCACACCCGTGATGCCAAAACCGGCTAAAACAGCCATCAGCATATCGTCTCCCCAGATATTGCTGCGCAAACGAAGCGAGAGGCTGATTGGCTTTACTAACTCAGAGACCACATGCAGAAAAAACATCATAAGAGGCATTAACACTGTAAATGCCATAGCGCCCCTTGGCCTGCCCATAAGATGATCAAAGTATCCTAAGAACCCTGATTCCCTGATAGCGGAATACTGGACAAAACAAAAAACGCAAAGAGCCAATGCCAGCGTTGTTGACCAGCTTGACGTAGAAGACTTCATAAAAGGTATGAGCCCAAAAAAATTCATGAAAAGTATATAAATAAACAGGGTGCCGATAAAAGGCGTGAACTTGCGGCCATGGCTCGGGCCTAAGATACCGCAGACAAAATCATCTAACCCGCCTACAAAAAGTTCAAGGGCGCATTGCAGCCTGCTTGGAACAAGCTTTTTGCGACGGGAGGCAACCACTGCGATAGCGGTAAGGATGGCAACGATCATCAAGGAGAATATGACGTTTTCCCACGGCCGCAGGAATTGCGCGAAAGGCGTGCCTTCAAACCTGTGTTCCAGCAATGTCACCAGATTCGGCAGTTCCGGCTGAGTTAAGCGGGCTTCAGACATAAGGTAACTATCCTCAATGCGACGAATATGGAAAACAACCCTAATATAAGGCTATAGACGGGAAATATTCCGGAAACTATCAGTAATAAACCTAAACCGTAGAGAACAGGGAATTTCACCAATAATAAAAAGCCGAGGTACTTCTTTCTTTTTTCTTCGCTTGCCACGACGTTCATGACGCGTGTGGTCAGAAAAAAATTAACGATAGACCACAAAGCCCCTGCCATTGTGCCCATGCCCCACTCAAGGCCTTTTAAGAGGCCTGCGCCTAAACTTAATAAACAAGACAGGGCAAAAGCCAGAACAATACCTTTTTTTGTAAGATTATCCATGCAATTTTAAGCTGACTTATCTATCTTTAAGACAAGACGTATGATCCTTATGGATTCATCCACGCTCGCCGCGAAACCAAGAGCTGCTCCTATAATAGGCAACCACGATACCCAATTGAACCGTTTCATCAAATAATCAGCCGCGAAATACCCCATGAGCGGACCTGAAAAAAGAACGACCGGTATGAAAGACAGAAAACCGACTATCTTGACCTGTTTATATAACGCCTGGTCCATTTTCGTCTATTTTTAATTATATAGCAAATAGGTTAAAAATCCAGAAATTTGGCAGACCTTTCGGTGAATTTAATGATTGCATTCATCATCGCCACCGACTCTGCCGGGTGTTTGCCGACCGCCGTCTCGGCTGAAAGCATCACGTAATCTGTCCCGTCAAGGATCGCGTTTGCCACATCGGTTACTTCCGCGCGCGTAGGCCTGATATTTTCCGTCATGCTCTCCAACATTTGCGTGGCGGTGATGACAAACTTCTTGGCGTCGTTACATTTTCTTATTATCTCCTTTTGAATTATCGGAACTTCATATATAGGAATGGCAACGCCCATATCGCCCCTCGCGACCATAATGCCGTCAGATACTTTTATTATCTCATCAATGTTTTTAATGCCTTCCCGATTCTCTATCTTAGCGATAACCTTTAATTTATGTGAAGAACCTTTAAGATACCTTCTTAAAATAAGGATATCTTCTTTGTTCCTCACGAAAGATTGAGCTATATAATCAACTTTATTTTTTAAGCAAAAATCTATATCTTTCCTGTCGTTAGCGCTCAAGCCTTTAAAATCCAGCCGGACGCCCGGCATATTTATGCCCTTGCGTTCCTTGATCAGTCCCGGAGTGGCTACCCTAGCCTTAAGGCGGGTTTTTTCACGCGCCACGACTATCAGCTCTATACTGCCGTCATCTATATAAATATGCCGGCCTTTTTCTATCTTGTTTAAAGGGCCTCTGTAATCAAAAGGGATAACGCTGCCTTCTCCCTGAATATCTCCCTGCGCCAACCAGACTATTTGTCGCTTTTTTACCTGTATAGGTTTGTTTTCTTTAAACCTCCCGACCCTTACGCGATAACCTTCCAGATCCCCTAATATCCTTATATGTCGGCGATATTTTTTATTCAGGTATTTTATAAGTCGTATTCTATTGCGGCATTCTTTAAGGTTCCCATGTGAGAAATTTAACCTTACTACATCCATTCCGGCGCGTATTAGCTTAGTCAGAACAGCTTCCCTGCTAGATGCCGGGCCCAGAGTACAGATTATTTTAGTTTTAACCATAAATATTAAGAGTGATCTTTTCCATTTGCCTATCGTAATTTATTCCTTGACGTCAACCTCAACCCGCAAGCTAGTTTGAGAATTCAGCGGATCGTTACTGGTTATAAAAATATCCCTGACCTCTTTTTTGCCTGCTTCCATGGAGACATGGGCCAAATCCAGGGTAACTTCCAATTCGGCGGACTTCCCGGGTTTAATTACCGCCTGCCAGCCGGAATCCCGCGCGCCCATCACGCCAAAATCAGGGCTTTTCGTATCCCCCGCTTTTAACGAAGCAATTACGCAATCACAAGAAACCCTGATATTGGTAATAACAAGGTTGGAATTGCCTTCATTGTATAATTTAAAGATTTGACGAATAGCGCCTTTTTTCTTGCTGGCATCCCCGAAATTAAAAGAGGCAGTTTCCAGGGCTATCCTCGGCACTTTACCACCTGCTTCTTTCAGCACCTTTTTTTCAATTTTTGCCTTGATGCGCTCATCAAGGATAACGCGCAAAGAATACTTTTTTGCCACCTTATAAAAAATATCGTCTTTAGAAACTCCGCTGTCTATCAAAGCCTCAATATAAGCCTTCATCTCAATAGCTTCTTTACAACCGCAAGGGCCAAAAGCCATATCGCAAGCGCAACATTTGAGTTTTGAATAAATATCCGCTTTTAGATCAATGGGGGCTTGAGCAAATACAGCTCCTCTGAAAAGCAACAGAAATACAAAAGCCAAAATCACCTTTTTTATCATCTTGAGTGGACTCCTTTCACTTTAATTTATTCAACAAAAGAGAGAATGCGTTAACCGCGAGCAAGCTCAATAGTTCAGCATCAAATTTCACACGGCTTGCCGTCAGAATAAAGACCAATATAGCAACAGCTGCGCCAAAGACAACCTTGCCTTTGCGGGTTACGGGTGTGGTCTTGGGCTCTATCAACATCACAAATATAAAAAAGTAGTTCTGGTAAATCAATACATCCAACAGCGATGTTTTTTGAAAGAATGCCTGGGCGCCGAACAAAAGCATAAAAACCGCAACATAGCCTATAACGACTTCTATCTTTCGGATCCTTGAGACAAAATATACCCCTGCAGGCACAAGGATATACCAGAGACCGGCCCCTCTCCACTGCGCGGAAACCCCCAATAACACCGTAGCCAGAAAAATACCAAATGCAGCCGGGTTGAATAAATGTTTTTCGTGAATGCGAAGCAGGTGCTTTGAACAAATGGCAAAAACCGATGCCCATAAAAATATCCACCAGGGATAAATATTTGAAAGCACATACCCGATGATCAACCCGGATATGACGGAACTTTCGGTTAGGATAAATTTTTTAAAAGTAAAAAATTCAATTGCCGAATCAACCGCCATAGCGCCTGCGATTGCCACGAGCGTCGTCACTAAAAATAACGCATCTTTGTCCACAAACGATAAATAAAGCGCAAATATGGACAAAAAGATTATTAATTGGGTTTTAATAGAGAATGCTTTCATTGGATTACAAGAGTGCCGTGCATATGGGCATGCCCCGGGCCGCAGTAAACACTGCAGTATATATGAAAGGCGCCTTTCTTGTCCGCAATAAAATCGGATGTTTTTGTTTCTCCGGCAGAGACGCTGACATTGACCTTAAATTCGGATATGGCCAGGCCATGGGCTACATCGGTGCTGGTGACCAAAAAATGCACTTTCTCGCCGAGCTTGACGACAATTGGATCAGGTTCAAACTTATACCTTGAGGCCTTAACCTCTATGATTCTTATGCCATTTTCGACCTTGCCCGACAAAACAAGATCCTTAGCTTCGCCTTGAATGTTTGCGAAAGAATATGGGCTCATGCATGCGAAAAAAAATGATCCAACAGCTAAAGCAAAGAATTTTTTCATCTTAGCTCCTTTTGTTGATTATCAATGGTGATGGCCGCCGGGGTAACCCGACGAACTCGTGGAACTACCTGTATTCCAATCTTCGGTCGCGCAACCCGCTATTGCTAAAACCGACACAAACAACAATAAAAACAATTGTATCTTTTTCATCTTGCTCCCCTCCATTTAAACACGTCAGGCATTTTTCCTGAATTTTGTAACTAAATCTAACACCTCATTAAGTTTTTTCTTTTTTTCACTTCCAGATTTTCCTTTGAACGCGTGCACCACGCATCCTTCTATATGTTTTTTAAATATTCCCCCCCTCGTCTTATTCAAAGCACCGATGATTGAAAGGATTTGATTAATAATGTCCACGCAATATCTTTTTTCTATGATCATTTTTTTGATTGCGCGTACTTGACCCTCAACTTTCTCTAAAGATTCCAACTGTTCTTCATGTGTAGTAAGCTGCTTCATAATATCGGCCTCCTGAATAAGATGATACCCCCACCCCCACCCCTATGTCAAGATATTTTATTTAATTCCCTGTCTGCAAATGATTAGGAGAGATTTATTTGGTTAATTTTTGCGAACCTGCGACGGGGGGGTAACTTTTTAATCTGTCATTTACATGATCTTATTTTCAAGGTCTGCGATTTCTTTATCAATTTCAGCGCTTCTTTTCTCAATATCTTTCAGGCGGCGGCCGTATTCTTTCACAGTCTCCTCTTCCCTGTATATACGCTGATCAGCCAAAGCGCGGACCTTAGCATAGCTTTCAAGCTGCAGCTCGTCTTTTTCTTTTTTAAGCCTTTGGATAGTTGAGCCTAACGCGGTATTGTGCGCTTTGCGGTTGCGCTCGTCCTGCCTTTTAGACCTCTCATCATCTTTTGCTTTTTCTCTGTTAATGTTGGCTTTCCTTTCTTCATCGCTTTTGATCCTTGTCTTGGCCTGGCCAAACACAACCTCTGATTCTGTCTTCTTTTCAAGATAATAATCAAAATTTCCATAAAATTTGCGCACGCGCCCATCTTTTTCACCGGAGGTGGATCCGCCTCCGGCGGAAACCTCGTAGACGACGTTGGCAACAGAACGGACAAAGTGGATATCATGGCTTATAAAGACTATTGTCCCCTGGTATTCGGTCAAAGCCCTTATCAGGGCGTCCACCGCGTCCACGTCCAAGTGTGTCGTCGGCTCATCTAACAAAAGGAAGTTAGGAGGATTTATCAAAAATTTAGCCAGGTTCAAACGGCTCTTCTCGCCTCCGGAAAGCACGCTGACCATTTTGTCCGCGTCATCGCCTGTGAATAAGAACGCGCCTAAAATAGTGCGTATGACTTCCTGCGACATATTGCCCGACACAGCCGAATAAGCCTCGTTGAAAACGGTATTCTCAGGGTTAAGCGTATCAAGGCGCGTCTGCGAAAAATAACCTATGTCAACGTTGTAGCCGACAGTCCTTATGCCGCTATCTATGGGTATTACGCCTGATAGGATCTTAAGCAGCGTTGATTTCCCGGCGCCGTTTTCTCCTGCTAAAACCGCGCGCTCACCGCGCTCTATCTGGAAATCAAAATCGCGATAAACCTGTAGCTGGCCATAAGCTTTAGATATCTTTTCAAGTTCTATGACGCGCTGGCCGCTTGGCCTCGTCTGAGGAAAATGGAAAGTCCTTATGCTGTCGCGCGGGTCCGGAGGAAGAATGACCTCCTCCATCCTTTCTAAAGTCTTGCGCTTGTTTCGCACAGCCGCGGCCTTGTTAGGCTGCGCGTGGAAACGCGAAACGAACTTTTCAAGCTGCAGGCGCTTCTTCTCTTGTTCCTGAAACTTCTTTTCCATGTGTGTGCGCCGCTCTTCTTTTATTCTCTCGTAGTGCTCGTAGGAGCCTTTGACCTTGGCAATAGTGCCGTGCTCTAAAATAAAGGTATAATTCGTCACGTCAGTCAGAAAATCCTTATCATGAGAGATCATGACAAACGTGCCGTCAAAACTTTTTAAATAATCCTTTAGCCATAACGCGGCGTTCAGGTCCAGATAGTTGGTCGGCTCATCCAAAAGAAGAATGTCGTAATTATATACGAGAAGCTTGGCCAATAACGTGCGCATCTGCCAGCCGCCGCTCATATGCGTGATAAGCTTGTTGAAATCAGCCTTTTTAAACCCAAGCCCCATAAGTATTTTTTCAGCCTTGTGCTCCAGCTCAAAATAACCCAACACTTCCAATTCGTGCAAGACCTCACCGTAACGCAAAGAGCCGGCCTCTTTATTTTCTTCCAGCTCGTGCTTTTCCTTTCGCAGCCGCACGATGGTCTCATCGCCTTGTGTCAGCTCCTGCAAAACCGTATACTCCGAGTGAAAGCTTAACTCCTGAGGAAGGTAACCGATGCGGACATTTCTCTGAACCTGGATGGTGCCTGCTGACGGCTCTGAGTCTCCTAATAAAAGGTGGAATAAAGTAGACTTGCCAACGCCGTTGGGCCCGATAAGGCCTATCTTCTCACCCCTGTTGATATTAAGGGAGATGGCCGCAAACAGGGTCTTCTTGCCGTAGGCTTTAGTTAGATTATTTATAGC
>JAZDLG010000072.1:0-2230 GCA_043802125.1 Candidatus Omnitrophota bacterium | reverse complement strand
GCTGAGAAGGCGTGAAAAAATTACGATAAATTACTAAAAACCTCTTGAATAGCTCTATAGCTATGATATAATATAGCTATAGGAGGTACGATAACCATGGGATACATATCAACGGTCCAGGTGATCCGGCGGGGACCCAAGAACCGCCAGTATTATATGATCTGCCCCGCTCCTTTAGCGCAGGCTTTGGAGATCCAAAAGGGTGAGCTTGTAGAATGGGTTGTCGAGGATAAACAAACTATAACCCTTCGACGAAATACCACGGCGAAAAAATCCGCAAGGAGGCAGTCTCATGGCTAAAACAGATGGTCTTCTTTTTTCCGAGTCGGATATAAAGTTGTGTTCGTCCCGCGTCCACACCGCCGCAACAGAGACTTTGTCATTTTCTAATCCCAGGCCAAGATTAAAATATATCAATCGCGATCAGCTTCTTTTTATAACAGTAAAAATCGACAAGCTGGTAGATGATAAACATCCCGTCAGGGCTATCTGGGAATTCACGGGACGGCTGGATCTAACGTCTTTTTATGAGAAGATAGAGGCCGTGGAAGGGGTTGCGGGGCGCAAGGCCACAGATCCACGCTTATTAATCAGTTTATGGATCTACGCTTTGAGTCAGGGTATCGGTTCCGCACGGAAGATAGCCGAACTTTGTGAATATCATCCCGCCTTCCAATGGCTGGCAGGGACAGAAGAGATTAATCACCACACCATATCGGATTTTCGCGTAGACCACAAAGAAGCTCTGGAAAAACTCTTTGTACAAGTCTTGGGCATCTTGAGCGCCGAAGGCCTTGTTACATTAGAAAGGGTCGCGCATGACGGAACTAAGATAAAGGCCTATGCGGGACTCGATTCCTTTTGTCGCGAAGAGAAGATCCGCGCCCATCTGGCTATGGCCGAGGAACAGCTGGAGATTCTGAAAGAAGAAGATACCGGGACATCCCGCGAAAAGAACAGCGTCAAAACGAAAAAACGATTTATCCGGGATAGAAAAGAACGCATGGAACAAGCCCTTCAAGAGCTACAGAAGATCCGATCTTCCAGTCCTGAGGGAAAAGCCAAAGACAAAGTCCGAGCCAGCACCACCGACCCTGAAGCAAGAATCATGAAGCAACCTGACGGCGGCTTCGCCCCCAGCTATAATGTTCAGGTTTCGGCGGATGCCTATAATGGCGTGATTGTAGGAATGGACGTTACCCAAGCGGTCAATGATTGTAATCAGCTTGCGCCGGCGATGGAAGAGATTAAAAAAAATACCGGATCCCTGCCCGATCAAGTGGTAGCGGACGGGGGCTTTACTAATCGGCAGTCCATCCTTGATATGGATGAAAAGGGTGTGAATTTTATCGGTTCTATAACAGATACAAGCTCTCAATCCATGGCGCGATTACGGAGTCGCGGCATCGACCCGGCGTTTTATCCTGAGAAATTTAAGTATGACAGCGCTTCCAATACGTATACCTGCCCCGCCAATAAGGTCTTGACGTATAAGGGGAAGGTAAATATGGTTGGGGTAGCTGAACATCGGTACGCGGCAAAAACGGATGATTGCGCGAAGTGCCCGAATAAACCCAAGTGTTGCCCCGCGCTTCTAACAAAAGGACGCGGGATTGCGCGAAGAGAGAATGCCCCGGAAGTAGAAGCATTTCTATCGAAAATACAAACCCCGGAGGCCAAAGAGGCCTATCGCAGACGAGGTTCTATCGCCGAATTCCCATACGCCTGGATTAAGGAAAAGATACGCTTACGGCAGTTTCGACTTCAAGGATTACTTAAGGTAAAGACGGAATGCCTGTGGGCTTGTCTGACTTATAATATTCAGCAGTGGATAAGGTTAAGGTGGAGATATGCGGAGGTTCAGCCGGGTGTTTAGACGAATTTAAGCGGCGCGGGCGCTTAAAAAGCGCGGATAAGAAGCAAAATGAGTATTTTTGAAAAAGAAGTTACGCGGGTTGGGATTTTTTCACGCCTTCTGAACTATTACAAAATTTCTCCTTTTCCCGGGCTTCGCGTAGGGTCTTGACAGTTTCGATATGAACTATTTCATAAGGACGGTATGGGCGCGAAGATTTGACCCTGCCTGCATTGTGCGCTATTAAGCGTTCGCCGGCATCTTTTGCGATGCCTGTGTAGGTTCTTGTTTTTGCTTTATTAAGAAGAATGTAGACTTGATACATGTTTTATATAGCGGGCGGGATTGGCGGGTCCTCCAAATAATTTTGCATAG
>JAZDLG010000064.1:0-25852 GCA_043802125.1 Candidatus Omnitrophota bacterium | reverse complement strand
TGCGCAAGATAGCCAGGGTAAGGTTGACCACGGGTATTGAAGTCACTGCTTATATCCCGGGCGAAGGGCATAACCTTCAGGAACATTCTATCGTGCTGGTAAGAGGCGGAAGAGTCAAGGACCTGCCCGGTGTGCGTTATCATATTGTCAGGGGCACTTTGGATACCTCGGGTGTCGCTAATAGAAGAAGATCTCGCTCAAAATACGGAGCTAAGAAACCAAAGGCAGGGAAAAAACCATGAGACGAAGACAAGCGGTTAAAAGACAGATCGTAGCTGACCCAAAATACTCCAGCAAGATCGTGGCCAAGTTTATCAATATCATCATGATAAAAGGCAAAAAATCACTGGCAGAAAGTATCGTATACGGAGCTTTTGATATTATTAAACAGAAGACAGGTGAAGAAGACCCTCTTACAGTTTTTAATAAATCGCTTGAGAATATCAGGCCGCGGCTGGAAGTAAAGCCCCGCCGCGTCGGAGGCGCCACTTATCAGGTGCCTATTGAAGTAAATCAAGAGAGGGGTATCTCTTTGGCGTTGCGCTGGCTTAAAGATTTTTCAAGAGGTAAAAAAGGAAAACCCATGCAGGAACGGCTGGCCGATGAGATATTGGCAGGTTTTAAAGGCGAGGGCGCCGCGATAAAGAAGAGGGACGACACACACAAAATGGCTGAGGCTAACAAGGCTTTTGCTCATTTTAGATGGTAGGATATGTTGAATATGGCACAAGGTATAGAACTGGATAAATTACGGAATATCGGGATCATAGCGCATATAGACGCCGGTAAGACGACGACTACGGAGCGCATGCTTTTTTACACTAAGAAGATCTACAAGATCGGCGAGGTCCATGGCGGGACGGCGACGATGGACTGGATGGTGCAGGAGCAGGAGCGCGGTATCACCATCACGTCGGCAAGCACCACATGTTTCTGGAGGGATGTGCAGATAAATATCATAGACACGCCCGGACACGTGGATTTTACCGTTGAGGTGGAGAGGTCGCTTAAGGTTTTGGACGGCGCTGTCGTTGTTTTTTGCGCGGTGGCCGCGGTCCAGCCTCAGTCAGAGACGGTCTGGCGCCAGGCGGACAAGTATCACGTGCCCAGGATAGCTTTTGTCAATAAGATGGATCGCGTTGGCGCTGATTTTGACAAGTGTATTGACGAGATCCATAAAAAGCTGGGCACAAACGCCGCGGCTATCCAGATACCATATGGCAGCGAAGAAAATTTTGCGGGTGTAATTGACATCATTGAAGACGTCCTGCTTATTCCTAAAGACGAAAAGGGGCAAGAGATGGAGACCAAGCCTGTTCCCGAGGAATATAAAGAAAAATTAAAGAAGTACCATCATAATCTTATTGAACGCGTTGCCGAAGGCAGCGACCATATCATGGACCTATATATCCATAATCAGCCCATTTCAAAAGATGAATTAAAGAAGGCCATCCGCGAGGGTGTTGTTGCTAATAAGTTCGTGCCCGTATTATGCGGTTCTTCGTTAAAGAACAAAGGTATTCAGTTGGTTCTAGACGCTATATGTGATTATCTACCTGCGCCTAAAGATCTGCCTGCTATCAAGGGTTTTGAGCCCGAGACAGGTGAATACGAAGAGAGGCAGGTCTCCGAAGACGCACCGTTCTGCGGTTTTTGTTTCAAGGTCATGAGCGATCCTTACGTGGGGCGCCTGAATTTTGTCAGGATCTATTCGGGGAAGATATCCGCCGGTGAGAACATATATAATTCTACGAAACGCGAAGATGAGAGAGTCTCAAAAATAGTGCGTATGCACGCGAATAAACAGGAGTTGGTTGAAGAGGCTTTTTGCGGCGATATCGTGGCTTTTGTAGGTTTAAAAGAGACCAATACGGGAGATACGCTATGCCACGCGGACGCGCCGATAGTTTTAGAGGCTATTAAGTTTCCGGAACCCGTAGTAGATCTTGCCATAGAAACTAAATCAAAAGCTGACCAGGAAAAGCTGGCTTTCGCGTTGAGGAAGCTGCGTGATGAGGACCCAACATTTAAGGTGACTTACAATACCGAGACAGCGCAGACTATTATTTCAGGAATGGGCCAACTCCATCTTGAGATCGCTGTGGACCGCATATTGCGCGAATTCAACGTTGAAGCGAAGGTCGGCAGGCCGCAGGTCGCTTATAGGGAATCCATACGCAATAAGGTTAACATCACGGGCAAATTTATTCAGCAGTCAGGCGGCCGCGGCCAGTATGGCCACGTTGTCCTGGTGATAGAACCCCAGGAAGTCCCGGGCACGGGCATAACGTTTGAAGAGACTTTGAAAGGCGGCGTTATACCAAGAGAATATATTCCATCTGTTAAGAACGGCATAATCATGGCGGCAAAGAGCGGTGTTCTGGGAAGTTATCCGGTCACGGATGTAGCGGTGACATTAGTAGATGGTTCATACCACGAAGTAGATTCGTCGGAGATAGCGTTTCAGATGGCTGCGTCCCAGGCTTTTACGGAAGGCTTACGCCGCGGTATTTCATTCCTGCTTGAACCCATTATGGATATTGAGATAGTAGTGCCTGAAGATTTCATGGGCACGGTTATCGGCGATTTTAACTCACGCAGAGGCAAGCTTATTGCCATGGGCCAGAGAGGCAACGTCAGGGTCCTGCGCGGACATGTTCCGCTTGCAGAAGTTTTTGATTATGCTAATATAGTACGGTCTTTAACACAAGGAAGAGCATCTTTCACTATGGAGCCCTTTTGTTATCAAGAGGTGCCTAGAGATATATCCAACAAAGTATTGGGATTAAAATAACCCATGGAGGTGGATCATGTCTAAAGAAAAGTTCGTAAGGACTAAACCGCACGTCAATATCGGCACCATCGGGCATGTAGATCATGGCAAGACAAGTTTAACGTCTGCCATCACGTCTGTTTTAGCAAAGGCTGGTTTAGCTGAGGCCAGAAGTTACGCTTCTATTGATAACGCGCCCGAAGAGAGGGAGAGGGGCGTTACGATCAATATTTCACACGTTGAATATCAGACCGGCATAAGGCACTATGCGCACATAGACTGCCCGGGCCACGCAGACTATATTAAAAACATGATCACGGGCGCGGCGCAAATGGACGGAGCCATACTCGTAGTTTCAGCCGCCGACGGCCCCATGCCGCAGACCAGAGAACATATACTTTTGGCCAGGCAGGTGAACGTTCCGTCCGTAGTCGTATTCTTGAATAAAATAGACATGGTGCAGGATAAAGAGCTTATAGAGCTTGTTGAGATGGAAGTCAGGGATCTTTTGACGAAATATAATTTCCCGGGAGACAAGATCCCTATTGTCAAAGGAAGCGCGACCGAAGCTCTTTCCTGCCTCTGCGCTAAACCTGAGTGCGCAAAGTGCGGCCCTATACACGAGTTGATGAAAGCTGTTGATGAGTTCATACCTATGCCTAAAAGAGAATTGGATAAACCGTTCCTTATGGCAGTGGAAGACGTTTTTACTATTTCAGGCCGCGGTACGGTAGGTACCGGCAGAATAGAGCGCGGCAAGGTCAAGATCAACGATAACGTGGATATCGTCGGCATGAAGAACGAGGTCGGCAAGACCGTTGTAACCGGAATAGAAATGTTCAGGAAACTCTTAGACGACGGCCAGGCAGGCGATAACGTGGGCCTTTTGCTCAGAGGCGTAGATAAAGATTCTTTGCAAAGGGGCATGGTGTTAGCTGCTACAGGTTCCATAACACCGCATACTAAGTTTAAAGCCCAGGTCTATATTTTGACCAAAGAAGAAGGCGGCCGTCATACGCCGTTCTTTTCGGGTTACAGGCCTCAGTTTTATTTTAGGACGACTGATGTTACGGGCAACGTCAAACTGCCCGAGGGCGTTGAGATGATCATGCCGGGAGATAATATCATGATCGAGGCTGAATTGATCATGCCTATAGCCATGGAGAAAGAGCTGCGTTTTGCTATCCGTGAAGGCGGACACACGGTCGGCGCAGGAGTAGTTTCAGAGATCCTCGCATAGACAACAGAAGCAGGGACAATGTCACAAAAAATCAGAATACGATTAAAAGCTTATGATCACCGTCTCTTAGACCAGTCTACGCGTGAGATCGTAGAGACGGCCAAAAGGAGCGGAGCGAAAGTCTCCGGCCCCATACCGCTGCCGACCAAGAAAGAGCTATATACGGTCAATCGCTCGCCTGTCATTGACAAGAAATCCCGTGAGCAGTTCATGCTGGCTACCCACAAGAGGTTGCTTGAACTTCACGATCCGACAGCCAAGACTATTGATGCTTTGAGGAAGTTGAATCTTCCTGCCGGGGTAGACGCGGAGATCAGGTAATCATGGGCGTTTTGAATACCACAATAAAAATATTAGGCAAGAAGATAGGGATGACGCAGATATTCGGCGAAGACGGCAAAGTCATCCCTGTCACTGCCATTGATGCAGGGCCATGTGTAGTAATGGGTTTGACTGATAAGAACGTCAGGGTCGCTTATGAGGATATCAAAGAGAACAAGCTAAAAAGGCCTCAGGCCGGCATTTTTAAGAAATTGAACCTTGCCCCAAAGAGGTATATCAGAGAGTTAAGGGTGCAGGATAAAACCAATTTCAAGGTCGGAGATGAGATAAAAGTAGATATCTTCAAAGAAGGCGATTATGTTGATGTCTCGGGTGTCTCTATAGGCAAAGGTTTTCAGGGCGGCATGAAGAGGTGGCATTGGATGGGCACGCCTGCAACTCATGGTTCTATGTCTCATCGCAGGGTGGGCTCCATAGGTGCTAGTTCTGACCCGTCACGCGTAGTAAAGGGTAAGACAATGGCAGGGCATATGGGGGCAGATAACATAACCGTGCAAAATTTAAAAGTCATGAAAGTTGACCCGGCGAATAACATCCTGGTGGTCAAGGGCGCTGTGCCGGGCCATAGAAATACGCTTCTTGAGATAAGAAAAGCGATTAAAAAACAGCCGAAGGCTTAATCTAAAATGGAAAAGAAAAACAGAATAGTTGTTCCGGTGCACGATATGGCTGCCAAAGTCGTTGAAGAAATGGAGTTGGATGCCCATGTTTTTGACGGTGAAGTAAGAAAGAAGACGCTGTATCAGGCCATAGTGGGATTTAGGGCTAATCAGCGCCAGGGAACTGCCGCTACCAAGACAAGAGGCGAGGTTTCCGGAGGCGGCAAAAAGCCATGGAGGCAAAAAGGCACAGGCCGCGCGCGTCATGGTTCTATACGTTCACCCTTGTGGAGGCACGGAGGAGTTGTATTTGGCCCGCATCCGAGGGATTTCAGTTATAAAATGCCTCAGAAGATCAGGTCCGAGGCCCTGCGTTCCAGCATTAATGCTAAGATAGGAAGCGGAGATTTTATCTTAGTTGAGAAGATACACATAATGCATCCCAAGACAAAAGAATTCGTTAAATTCCTGGATTCTTTAAAAGTAGGCGCAACAAGTATTCTTTGCGTCATAGACGCGATAACCGAGAACATCAAGCGCTCTACCAAGAACATACCTCGCCTTGAGATCGTAGATTCCAATTCTGTGAACGCTTTTGACGTATTGAATTCAAAAAAAATATTAATAACCAGAGATTCCTTAAAGAACCTGACAAAACGCCTGAAAAATGTATAGCCCATATGATATTATCAAATCTTTAATTCACACCGAAAAAGGCACGCGCCTTGAAGCGGATGCCTGTTATCAGTTTTATGTGGCTAAGAGCGCCACTAAGGTAGACATAAAGCGCGCGGTAGAAAAGATATACAAGGTAAAAGTCAAGTCGGTTAATTCTTCAATAGTCCATGGCAAGCTAAAGCGCGTGCGCCAGCAATTAGGAAGACAGCCTGACTGGAAAAAAGCATTTGTGCAGTTGGAAAAGGGCCAGAAGCTAACTGTAAAGTAAAATGGCGTTAAAAAAATATAAACCCACAACACCCGGTAAGCGCTGGGCGAATCTTCCGGATTTCGCGGAGATCACCAAGGGCTATCCTGAGAAATCCCTGACAGAGACGCTGAATAAATCCGGCGGCCGCAACAACAGGGGACGTATCACTACCCGGCACGTTGGCGGCGGGCACAAGCGCCTTTATAGGATCATAGATTTTAAACGTGATAAATATGATGCTTTAGCTAAGGTTATGTCTATAGAATACGACCCTAACCGCTCTTGCCGTATTGCTCTCTTAAATTTCAAAGACGGTGAGAAGAGATATATCCTGGCACCCTTGGGTTTAAATGTCGGAGATGAGGTATTAAGCACTATAGGAGCCGAGGCCGAGGTAAAGACCGGCAACGCGATGCCTTTGCGTTTTATTCCTTTAAGCGCTTTTGTGCATAATATAGAGTTATCGCACGGCCGCGGAGGACAGATCGCCCGCAGCGCCGGTAATGCAGCACAGATCACAGCCAAAGAAGGCGATTTCGCGCATGTCAGGCTTCCTTCCGGCGAGATAAGGTTGATAAAGCTGGATTGCCTGGCTACTATAGGCCAGGTTGGCCATGTGGAACATGAAGCGCTGACGCATGGAAAGGCCGGAAGAAAACGCTGGTTAGGTATTCGGCCTACGGTCCGAGGTTCGGCGATGAACCCTATTGATCATCCACACGGCGGCGGCGAAGGTAAGGCCGGACAGGGCAACCCTCATCCTGTGTCACCCTGGGGGCAGAAGTGCAAAGGTTTGAAGACCAGGAAACATAAAAGATATTCAACTAAATATATCGTCAAACGAAGGAACGGATAATGCCTAGGTCATTAAAAAAAGGGCCTTTTGTAGAAGAGAAGCTTTCCAAAAGAGTTGAGAGCGCGCGTAAGTCAGGTTCCAGGCAGCCTATTAAGACGTGGTCCAGGAGCTCTACCATAATCCCGGATTTCGTAGGGTTTACGATCTCGGTGCACGACGGCCGCAAACACGTTCCTGTTTTTATTACGGAGAATATGGTCGGGCATAAATTGGGTGAGTTCGCGCCGACCAGACTTTTCAGGAAACACGGCGGCGTCAAAGCGAAGAAAGGCATTGAATTAACTTAATGAGCCCACAGCTTACAGCCTGCCCTACCGAAGGTAGGGGAGCGTTTGTTGCGACGTAAGCTGTTAGGGCGAATTAATCCCGTCACCTGCAAGCGAATTGATTTGAAATTCGCGTAGCGTTTTGGTGATCGGGATGTAGCGGTAGCTATATAGGGGATTTTACATAATAATATGTTAGCAAGCGCGCAAGGAAAATTCATAAGAGGTTCCGGCAGGAAGATAAGGCAGGTGGTTAATCTTATCCGCGGGATGAAGGCGGGTGAAGCTCTTTCATTTTTGAAATTCGTTAATAAACGGCCTGTTTATTACGTCAGCAAAGTCCTGCATTCAGCTATCGCTAATGCTAAGATCAAAGGTTTAAATGTTGATGACCTGTTTATCTCAAAGATAACGGCAGACGACGGCCCAAGATGGAAAAGGTTCAGGGCGGCAGCTTTCGGCAGGGCGACAGAGATATTAAAGAGAACGAGCCATATAAAAATAGAATTAGATTTGAAAAAGGATAAATAATGGGACAAAAAGTAAACCCGATATCAGTGAGGTTAGGATTCATAAGAGATTCAGATTCCAGGTGGTTTGCGCGCCACGCTGATTTTGGGAATTTTCTGGAAGAAGACTTCAGGATCCGAAAGCACATAAAGTTGCTGCTCAAGCAGGCGGCTGTGGCTAAAGTGGTTATTGAACGCGTGGCCGGCAAGGTCAAGATCCGAATACACTCGGCAAGGCCGGGTGTCATCATAGGCAGGCATGGCGCCGATATAGAAAGGCTGACAGGCGAGTTAAGGGATATAGCCAAAGACAAGGAGATTATAGTTGATATTGAAGAGATAAAGAATCCTGCCATTAACGCGCAACTGGTCGCCGAGAACGTAGCGTTCCAGCTGGAAAAACGCGTGGCCTTTAGGAGAGCCATTAAAAGGTCTATTGATCAAGCTGCTTCCGCCGGGGCCAAGGGTATCAAGGTTTGCGTAGCCGGACGCCTGGGTGGCGCTGAGATCGCGCGTACCCAAGTCTACAAATGGGGCAGCGTACCTTTACAGACGTTTCGGGCTGATATTGATTACGGTTTTACAGAGGCGCATACCCGCTATGGCCTTATTGGCTGTAAGGTCTGGATACATAAGGGCGACGCGTTGATAGAAAGATTGAAAGAAAATAAGAAGCAGCAGGAAGAGACTAAGAAAGACGGAGAATAGGCTATGCCCTTAATGCCCAGGAGGGTTAAATATAGAAAGTTTCAGCGCGGTAAGAACAGAGGCATAGCTGTGAGAGGTTCTGAATTAAGCTTTGGCGAGTTCGGGCTTAAGGTGTTACAAAACGGCATCATAAAGGATAAGCAGATTGAATCAGTAAGGGTCCTTTTGGCAAGGCAATTGAGAGGCAGCGGCAAGGTGTGGATCAGGATATTCCCGCACAAGTCAGTGACTAAGAAACCCGCAGAAACCCGCATGGGAAAAGGCAAAGGCGATCTCGCCTATTGGGTGGCTCAAGTAAAGCGCGGCGCTGTTATTTTTGAATTAGGCGGAGTCCCTGAGCAATTAGCGCGCACCGCTTTTCGCTTGTGTGCTTTTAAGCTTCCTCTTCGGACAAAATTCATTACAAGGGCATCTGAGATATAGGAATAGCTATGAAACTACAGGAATTAAGGAATTTAAGCAAAGAAGATCTGTCGCTAAAACTGGCTAACTGTAAAGAAGAATTGGCTAAGCTGGCTTATCTTAAAAATTCAGGCCAAATAGATAAGCCGCATAAGTTTAAAATTTTAAGAAAGACTATTGCCCGGATCAACACGCTTTTGAAAGAAGCAGCGTCGTCAAAGAAGGAATAAAAACATGAGTACAGAACAAGCCCAACGGGATTCAAAAAGAAAAGAATTCACAGGCAAGGTGGTTAGCGACAAGATGAAGAAGACTATAGTCGTTGAAGTGACGCGTTTGGTCAGGCACGGCCAATATTCAAAGACTATCAGGAGAAAAGAGAGATTCAAGGCTCACGACGAGAAGAATGAGGCGCACATCGGAGATACCGTCCTTATCCATGAAACCAGGCCTATGTCAAAAGACAAACGCTGGAGATTGGTTGAGATCGTCACAAAAGCCAAAATATCGGAGGCCATCAATGATATTTAAACGCACGCTTTTAACAGTTGCGGATAATACCGGAGCCAAAGTGGCTTCTTGTATCGGAGTAATAGGGAGGAAAGGTAAGCTGGACGCGACTATTGGTGATATTATTACTGTCAATATCAAGTCATCTACGCCTGACGCTGTCATAAAGAAGGGTGAAGTTGCCAGGGGTGTTGTCGTGCGCATGAGAGCCCCTTTGAGGAGGTCTGACGGTTCCTATTTAAAGTTTGATTCCAACGCGGTCGTTATGATAGACAACCAGCTTAACCCGAGGGGCACTCGTGTATTCGGGCCCGTGGCAAGAGAATTAAGAGATAGAAATTTCATGAAGATCGTCTCGCTGGCACCTGAGGTTATATAAAGGCAAAATTAAATGTTTAAGATTAAAAAAGGCGATACTGTAGCCGTCATAACCGGCAAAGATAAGGGCAAACAGGGTAAAGTCATCCATATTTTACCCGAGACAGGGAAGGCTTTAGTTGAAGGCATTAATTACGTCAAAAAACATAAAAGGCGCACGCAGCAGGAACAGCAGCATACAGGCATAGTCCAGATAGAAAAACCTGTCCAATTGTCTAATTTAAAACTTGTTTGCAAGAGCTGTAACGCCGCTACAAAAGTAGGATTTTCCATTTTGAAAGACAAGACTAAGGTACGTATCTGCAAGAAGTGCAACGAAGCTATATAGGGGCAATAAATGATACCGCGAATGCTTGAAAGATATAGAAAAGAAGTCGTCCCGGAGATGGTAAAGATCATGGGGTATAAGAACGGTATGCAGGTCCCGCGCTTGAAGAAGATAGTAGTAAATATGGGCGTGGGCGAGGCGCTTGCGGATATCAAGTTTTTAGAGAGGTCCGTTGAGGAGTTGGCGACTATCACGGGGCAGAAACCTGTGATAACGCGCTGCAGAAAGGCCATAGCTAATTTTAAGGTCAAGGAAGGCCAGGCGGTCGGGTGCCGCGTGACGTTAAGGCGCCAGAAGATGTATGAGTTCCTTGACAGGTTGATCAGCATGGCGCTTCCCAGGATAAGGGATTTCCGCGGCCTGAACCCGGATTCTTTTGACGGCAACGGTAATTTCAGCATCGGTATCACCGAGCAGGCTATTTTTCCTGAGATCGATTTTGACAAGATCACGCGCGTGCAGGGTATGGATATTACGATAGTGATGGATTCGCGTTCTAAGAAGGAGTCTTACGAGTTGTTAAAACTCTTAGGCATGCCTTTTAAGACAGAGAAAGGATAATTGTG
Organism: Candidatus Omnitrophota bacterium; assembly: GCA_043802125.1. Classification (GTDB taxonomy): domain Bacteria; phylum Omnitrophota; class Gorgyraeia; order Velamenicoccales; family Velamenicoccaceae; genus Phelpsiimicrobium. The sequence goes on along the minus strand of JAZDLG010000064.1, from coordinate 15,447 downwards.
GCAAAAAAATCTCAGATCAACCGATGGAAAAGAAAACCTAAGTTTTCAACGAGAAAATATAATCGTTGCCGTTTGTGCGGCCGTTCGGGTGGTTATTATAGAAGATTTCAGTTATGCCGTATTTGTTTCAGGGAGTTAGCATCAAAAGGCGAGATACCCGGCGTAAAAAAAGCTAGTTGGTAGATTGTGTCCGTACACAAGGAGTAATAAATGTCTTTATCGGATCCTATTGCGAATATGTTGACCATGATCAGGAACGCGGCGCGCGCCAAGAAGGAAAAGGTGGATATCCCCCATTCCAAGATTTTAACGAGCATCGCCGATATCTTAAAGAGGGAAGGATATATTGATAATTACAGGGTTATAAAAGATACAAAGCAGGGTTTATTAAGGGTCTATTTAAGGTATGTCCGCAAGAGATCCGTTATCATCAATTTAAAACGTGTATCCAGGCCAGGCCTGCGTATTTACGCTGATAACAAGCATATACCGAGAGTTTTACGCGGCAAAGGCACGGCGATACTTACGACGTCCAAAGGGCTCATGACAAATACTGAAGCTCATGAGGCAAAAGTAGGCGGCGAAGTCCTTTGTTACATCTGGTAAATTAAGGTAAGGTGGAAATATGTCCAGGATCGGTAAGAAGCCGGTTGATATATTGCAGGGCGCGAAGGCCAGCATAAAAGACGATATGTTAGTCATTGAGGGGCCCAAGGGCAAGCTTGAGTATCGCATGCCTTCCGTTATCTCTTGTGAAACCAAAGACGGAAAACTATATTTTGTGGCAGCGAACGCGATAAAGACAACAAAAGCGCTTCACGGTACGTCGCGGGCTTTGGCGGTTAATATGATGATAGGTGTTACGTCGGGCTATAGCAAGACTTTGCTCATTGAAGGCGTTGGTTATAAGGCCGCTCTCCAGGGCAAGAATTTAAAACTTAACGTTGGATTTTCGCATCCCGTGGAATATGCCATACCCGATGACATCAAAATAGATGCTTCTAAACAAGTGGAAATAGTCGTTTCCGGTATTGATAAGGCCAAAGTGGGCCAGGTGTCTGCTGAGATCCGCCGCATATGCCCTCCTGAGCCATATAAAGGTAAGGGCATCCGGTATTCTGATGAACGCATCAGGAGAAAAGTCGGTAAGGCCGTGACAAAGTAAGGGTAAAAAAATGACAATAAAGATCTCAGGAAGAGAAAAAAGGCATTTAAGGTTAAGGAAGCGTGTCGTGGGTACGGCCCAAAGGCCGCGCCTTAATGTGCGCAGGAGCCTGAAGAATATATTTATCCAGATAATTGATGATTCAAAGAGAGTTACACTTTTGAGCGTGTCTACTACGGATAAGAACCTAAAAGATAAGATCGTTTACGGCGGCAACATAAAAGCAGCTGTTTTATTGGGAGATGCTGTGGCCCAGATGGCTAAAGAAAAAAATATCATCAAGGTAGTTTTTGACAGAGGCGGTTATGATTATCACGGCCGGATAAAGGCATTTGCGGAAGCTGCGAGAAAAGGCGGATTGGAGTTTTAGCATGGTTGAACGTATTTCGGTAACGGAATCAAAAGAAGCTATTGAAAAAGTCGTTAAGATAAGCCGTGTGGCTAAGGTTACAAAAGGCGGCAAGAAACTTTCCTTCAGCGCATTGGTCGTTGTCGGTAATACCAAAGGCAGAGTTGGTATTTCTTTAGGTAAAGCTAATGAAGTATCCGATGCTATAAGGAAAGGCATATCTCAGGCTAAGAGAAATATGATGACCGTGCCGCTCGCCGGCACGACTATTCCCCACGATGTCATGGGCGAGTTTGGTTCTGCGCGCGTGATGCTTAAGCCGGCTGTTGAAGGAACCGGCATTATCGCTTCAGGCCCTGTCAGGGCTGTGTGCGAGGCTGCCGGCATCAAGGATATTTTGACAAAGTGCATTACGAGCAACAATCCTTTGAATGTCATCTTGGCTACGCTGCAGGGATTTAAACAGATAAATAGGGATCTGGAGATCTTTGATCTGAGGCGTGAGTCCAGGACCCCGCAAAATGAGGCTGTTGAAGATGCAAATAACTGATATCGTAGCCCCTAAAGGGGCAAATAAGAAAAAAAGGGCTTTGGGCCGCGGTGTTGGCTCAGGACGCGGCAAGACTTCGGGCCGCGGCAATAAAGGCCAGGGTTCACGCTCAGGCCGCGATTTCAGGCCGGGCTACGAAGGCGGCCAGACGATGTTATTCCGGCGCCTTCCTAAAAGGGGTTTTAGGAGCCGGACGCCTAATCCTTATCAGATCATCAACGTCGGAGACCTAAACAGATTTTCAAAAGGGAGTGCGGTTTCTCCTGATAACCTTTTTGATGAAGGCCTTATAAAAAATAAAGACGGCCTGGTGAAATTGCTCGGTGACGGCGCTATCACCAAACCTTTGAGCATTAAAGTCCACAGGGCAACGGACTCGGCGCTGAAAAAGATCCAGGAAGCTTCCGGCACCATTGAAATACTCGCATTGCAAACCAAAAAATGATTTCAGCTTTATTAAATTCATTTAAGATACCGGAATTAAAAAAGAGGATCTTAGTAGCGCTTGCTCTTTTAGCTGTTTATAGACTCGGTTGTTATATTCCCACCCCCGGTATTGACGGCGCTGCTTTAGGCGAACTTTTCAGGCGTATCTCTTCAACTGAAGGCGGGGCGCTCTTTGGCATAATGAACATGTTTTCCGGCGGCGCAATGAGCCGTATGACGATATTCGCTTTAGGTATCATGCCGTATATCTCATGTTCTATCATCATGCAGCTTTTAACTGCGGTAGTGCCGGCTTTTGAAAAACTCGCTAAAGAAGGTAAAAGCGGGCATCAGAAGATAACGCAATATACCCGTTACGGCACTGTGGTCCTTTCCGTTATACAGTCTTATTTCGTGGCTTTGTGGGTTGAAGGGCTTGGCCGCACTGAAGGGTTGCCCATTGTGATGATGCCGGGTTGGAGTTTCAGGATAGTCACTATCCTGACCCTGACTACAGGCACCATATTTATCATGTGGCTGGGTGAGCAGATCCAGGAGCATGGCATAGGCAACGGTATTTCTTTGGTCATTACCGCGGGCATCATATCCAGGATACCATCGGCGGGTTATCAGTTGTGGGTCTTGTTTTCGCCATATTCGCCTTCAAAGAGGACGCTGGAGCCTTATGTTTTTCTCATCATGACGGTCCTTTTATTGGGCGTTATTTTAGCTATCACGATGGTGATACAGGCGCAGCGCAGGATACCTGTCCAGTATGCAAGGCGCGTGGTAGGGCGTAAGGTCTATGGAGGCCAGAGTACTTACATCCCTTTAAAAATAGACCAGTCCGGGATCATAGCTATTATTTTCGCGCAGTCCATAATTTTGTTCCCGGCGACTATCGCGACGTTCATACCTAACCAGGCGTTCCAAAACTTCGCCAACAGCCTGATGCGCGGCCATTGGGTGTATACGGTTGTTTATTCGCTCTTGATCATATTTTTCTGTTATTTCTATACGGCCATAGTCTTCAATCCTTTGGACATCTCTGAGAATATGAAGAAATACGGCGGGTTTGTACCCGGCATAAGGCCCGGCAAACCTACAGCCGAATTTTTGGATTTTGTTATGACAAGGATTACTCTGGCAGGCGCAGTATTTATGGCCTTTATAGCTATTTTTCCTGATTTCATTATGGCGTGGTTAAAAGTCCCGTATCTGGTGGCTTCGTTTTTCGGAGGCACCGGCCTTCTTATAACCATAGGCGTCATGTTAGATACCGTCAAACAGATAGAGTCTCATCTATTGATGAGGAATTACGAAGGTTTTCTAAAATCAACAAGGATTAAAGGGCGTAGATAAAATAATGAAGCTTATCTTATTCGGGCCACCTGGCGCAGGCAAAGGAACTCAGGCAAAGTTGTTGACCCAGCGGTTCAAATTGCCGCATATATCAACAGGCGATATACTGCGCAACGAAGTCAAAAATAATACTGATTTAGGCAAAAAGGCTAAAGGGTTCATGGAAGCAGGCGGACTCGTGCCTGACAGCCTCGTGACAGAGATGGTCAAGAATAGGATGTCCCAGAAAGACCTGGGAAAGGGTTTTATCTTAGACGGTTACCCCAGGACTGAAACCCAGGCCAAGGCGTTAGATGAGATCTTAAAAACAGGGATAGACCGGGCCATCTACCTTTCAACTTCAGAGAAGGTAGTTGTGCAGCGCCTGACAGGAAGGCGTGTTTGCCCGAAGTGCGGCACGAATTACCACATTACTAACATGCCGCCTAAAAAAGACATGCTTTGTGACCAGTGCCAGGTAGAGTTATATCAGAGGCCGGATGATAATGAGGCGACGGTCAAGAATAGATTGAATGTATACCTTAATGAGTCCGAAAGCGTGCTTAACTATTATAAAAAACAGGGAAAGCTTGAAAATATTTCAGGAGATCTTGATTCAGAAGAAGTTTTTAATATTGTTTCCAAAAAGATATCAGTTCTTTAAAATATGATCCCGATCAAGACTTCTCAGGAAATTGAGAAGATGCGCCGGGGCGGCCATATATTATCCCTCATTTTAGATGAGTTGGAGGATATGGTAAAGCCCGGCGAAGCTACTATCGGATTAGAGGAAGCGGCTTTGGCCGCCATGCATAAGTTCAAAGTGATATCGGCTTTTAAGGGTTACCGGGGTTATCCGGCTAACATATGCGTTTCAGTTAACGAAGAGGTCGTGCACGGCATACCGGGTCAAAGAAGGCTGATAGACGGCGATATAGTAAGCATTGATATAGGCATTAAGTTTGACGGTTTTTTCTCAGATATGGCAAAGACGTTTGCCGTGGGCTCAATAGACGCCTCTAAGCAAAGATTGTTGGATGCGACCTTGGGCTCTTTGGAAGAGGCTATAAAGCAGTTGAAGATCGGCCATAGGCTTTCTGAGGTTTCGTGCAGCGTGCAGCGGTTCGTTGAGGCAAAAGGTTTTTCAGTAGTCCGTGATTTCGTCGGGCATGGGATAGGCAGACAGCTTCACGAGGAGCCTCAGATCCCTAACTTTAAGACGTCAGAATCCGGCCCATTGCTTGAGAACGGCATGGTCCTGGCAATTGAGCCGATGATCAACATGGGCACGTGGGAAATTGAAGTCTTGCAAGACGGATGGACCGCGGTGACAAAGGATAGGAAACCATCCGCGCATTTTGAGCATACGATCGCCATATGGGACGGTGAGCCGCAGGTGCTTACGCAATAGCTTATGTCTAAAGAAGAAGCCATAGAAGTAGAAGGAGTCATTACCGAATCTTTGCCGAATGCCATGTTCAGGGTTGAATTGGATAACGGGCACAAGGTCCTGGCTCATGTTTCGGGAAAGATAAGGATGAATTTTATAAGAATTTTGCCGGGAGATAAGGTCAAGGTGGAGTTATCGCCTTATGATTTGTCGCGCGGAAGGATCACGTTTAGATGTAAGTGAGGTGAAATGTGAAAGTTAAAGCTTCAATCAGAAAGATATGCAGCAACTGCAAGATCATCAAGAGACACGGTATTTTGAGAGTCATTTGCATAAACCCTAAGCATAAACAGAGACAGGGATAGGAGTAAGACAATGCCCAGAATTATAGGTGTAGATATACCCAAGGATAAGAGGATAGACGTCTCGCTTCGGTATCTCTACGGGATAGGCAAGACGACTTCGGCAAAAGTTTTGGCCGAGGCTGGGATAGACGCTGCCAAGAGAGGCAAGGATCTTACAGAGGAAGAGATATCGCGTATCACCGCGGTTATACAAAAAGGTTACCGCGTGGAAGGCGATCTCAGGCGGGAGATATCTCAGAATATCAAGAGGCTTATGGATATCGGTTCTTACCGGGGCTATAGGCATAAAAAGTCCTTGCCTGTCAGGGGCCAGAGGACGCGCACTAACGCTAGGACTAGAAAAGGCCCGCGTAAGAATGTCGGCATAATAAGGGCTGCTGAAGCGCCTGCAAAAAAGCCGGCTGCAGCGCCTGCTAAGTAAAGGTAGATGAAAAATAACCTAGAATAGATACCGATACTAAATCGCTTCGCAGATTTCGCGGAAATCTGCTTGCTCGTATCGGTATAAATTCGCACAGCGACTTATGTTCACTAAACGTTCCATAAGCCACGTGCTCATTTAAGGAGAATGTATGGCTGTTCAGAAAGGCAAAAGGAAGAGCAAAAAGGTACTGACATCTACTAGCGGCATTGCCCATATCCAGGCAAGTTTTAATAATACCATTGTGACGATCACAGACCGCCAGGGCAATGTTATTTCATGGTCCAGCCCGGGAACAGTCGGTTTTAAGGGGTCTAAGAAGTCAACGCCTTTTGCGGCTCAGGTTGCCGCAGGCGATGCTGCAAAGAAAGCCAAAGACCACGGATTAGTAGAGGTTGAAGTTTATGTCAACGGCCCGGGTTCAGGCAGGGAATCGGCTATTAGGGCCATAGCGGCAGCAGGCCTGATGATAAGGACTATTAAAGACGTGACGCCTGTGCCTCATAACGGCTGTCGTCCACCAAAGAGGAGAAGGGTTTAAACTTATGGCTAAGTATACAGGTCCAAGTTGTCGTTTATGCCGCAGAGAAATGATGAAACTTTTTCTGAAAGGCCCTCGTTGCCATACAGAGAAGTGCGGTGTGGCTCGCAGGGCGTTTCCTCCCGGACAGCATGGCCAAGCCCGGGGAGCAAAACTTTCCAACTACGGCATTCAGCTCAGAGAGAAACAGAAGGTCAAAAGGATCTATGGCGTCATGGAACGTCAGTTCCGCAGATATTTTGCTATTGCGTCAAAGTCAAAGGGCGTCACAGGAAAGGTCCTCCTTCAGGAATTAGAGAGAAGGCTTGATAATGTCATTTTCAGGCTTATGTTCGCAACGTCGCACGTCCAGGCCAGGCAAATAGTCAGGCACGGCTCCGTATATGTCAATAATAAGAGGGTCAATATTCCTTCGTTTCCCGTCAAGCAGGGCGATGAGATAGAAGTCAAAGGAAAGGAAAGGATTAAAAAATACGTTAAAGCAAACATAGACATTAGCAAAGACAGGGGCGTGGCTTCGTGGCTTGAGGCTGATCTGGCTAATTTAAAAGCGCGCGTTTTGCGATTGCCTGACAGGGATGATATTCAGATGCCTATTCAGGAACAATTGATCGTTGAGTTGTATTCCAAGTAAGTGAGGACATGACTTATGGAGCGATAGCGCTCATAAGTCATTAGTCCGAACTTATCCTTGACATATACCTATAGAAATAATCAAGGTGAATGTCGAGGATTTAAAAGCATCTGTTCATTAAAGGAGGAACCAAGATGGGAATTAAGTGGAAAGATTTTCAACTGCCAAAGTTTTTAGAGATAGATGAGTCAACGCATACGCCGACTTATGCCAGATTTACAGCGGAACCTTTTGAGAGGGGTTATGGCGTGACTTTGGGCAATTCGCTGCGGCGTGTACTATTGTCTTCTATTGAAGGCAGCGCTGTTACGGCCGTTAAATTTGACAATGTTTTGCACGAATTCAGTTCTATGGACGGCGTTATGGAAGACGCGACCGACATCCTGCTCAACATAAAGAATCTTATCTTGCGCTCGCATTCAAGGGCCGGCAAGACTGTTTATATCAAAAAAGACAAGGCCGGTGACGTGACAGGCCGTGACATTATTACTGACGGCACAGTAGAGGTCCTTAATCCTGATCTGCATATCGCTACACTGACCAAGGACGTAAAATTCCATGTGGAGCTGGAAGTGGGCCGCGGCCGCGGGTATGTGCCTTCAGAGATGAATAAAAAAGAGGATCAGCCTATAGGCGCTATTCCGGTTGATTCTATTTTTTCTCCGGTGAAAAAGGTAGCCTATCACGTGGAGAACACGCGCGTAGGCCAGAAGACGGATTATGACCGGTTGGTGTTGGAGGTTTCTACTAACGGAAGCATTGACCCAAAAGAGGCCATGCTTTACGGGGCCAATATCCTTCGGGGCCACCTTGATGTTTTTATGAATTTAGGCCAGATACCGGAAGAAATGGAAGAAGAAGAATCCATGTCTCCTGAAGAAGCATCAATGTATGACAAACTAAGGCTGCCTATTTCGGAGCTTGAGTTGTCCGTGCGCAGTTCCAATTGCCTAAGAGAGGCTAATATAAAGATGATCGCTGACCTGGTCAGGAAGTCCGAGAGCGAGCTTTTGGGCTTGAGGAATTTCGGCAAGAAGTCACTTACTGAAGTGAAGGAATTGATAGTAGGCATGAGCCTTACTTTGGGTATGCCGATAGATGATAAAAAATTAAAGAAAGAGAAGTAATCCAATGAGACATAAACGCAACACACAGAACCTATCGCGTTTCAGTTCGTATTTTAAAGCTACTCTCCATTCGTTAGCCCAGAGCGTCATCATCCACCAGAGGATCGTGACCACAAAGATAAGGGCTAAGTTGGTTAGGCGCCTTGTTGACCGGATCATAACGCTAGGCAAAGACGTTGATTCTCTGTCAGCCCGCAGGAGGGCATTTTCATTTTTAAACAGCCATAGCCTTGTGCATAAACTTTTTTCTGAAATAGCGCCGATGTTCGCTCAAAAAAATGGCGGCTATACCCGCATTATCCCTTACAAGAGGAGAAGGGGAGATAACGCCGAGCTCGTAGTCCTTGAGCTCTCCGTTGTGAAGGATATCCCTAAAGAAAAAGTACGCGCTGCGCGCGCTCCTAAGGCTGACGACGCGGCCGCGGAAAAACATACAGAGAAGTCCGCGACCCCTAAACGCGAACATAAAGAACATAAAGAGAAAGAGGCAAAAAAACCCTCCAGGAAGATGCTGGGGGGTATTGGAAAAATGTTTAAGTCCGAGAGGGATTCGCTGTAAAAAGTTCCTCCTATGACACTTTCTAAAAGAACAAGAGAAGTCAGTCCTTCGGCTACGCTGGCCATCACGGCGAGAGCCAAAAGCATGGCAAAAGAAGGCAAGGATGTGGTTGCTTTCGGAGCCGGCGAACCTGATTTTGATACTCCAGAGCCAATTAAGGCTGCGGCAATAAAGGCCATACAAGACGGTTTTACGAAATATACTCCCACCTCAGGCATCCCCGAACTTAAAGATGCCATCTGCAAAAAATTAAAAACCGATAACGATCTTGATTACGCGCCTTCAAGTGTCGTCGTTTCCTGCGGTGCGAAACACTCGCTTTATAATGTGCTTCAGGTATTAGCGGACGAAGGAGATGAGGTGCTTATCCCTGTGCCGTTCTGGGTGAGTTATCCTGAGATGGTCAAGCTCGCAGGAGGCAGGCCCGTATTCGTGCAGACGTCTTTAGCCGACGGGTTCAAAGTGGACCCCAAAGTTTTAAAAAAACACATTTCCAAGAAGACGAGATGCCTTATATTAAACAGTCCTTCTAATCCCTGCGGCGTGGTTTACCGCAGAGATGAACTTAAAGCGATAGCTGATTTTTGCGTTGAGAACGGGCTCTACTGTATCAGTGACGAGATCTACGAAAAGATCATCTTTGACAACATAGAGCATGTATCTATAGCCTCTTTAACAGATGAGATAAAGAAATTGACCATCACCGTAAACGGCTTTTCAAAATCGTATTCAATGACCGGCTGGCGTTTAGGGTATCTGGCAGCAACACCTGAGATCGCAAGCGCCGTTTCCAACCTACAGGACCACTCCACTTCTAATCCGAACTCCATAACTCAGAAGGCAGCTTTGGCGGCTTTCAGTTTAAGCGAGCCTTATTTTGACGAGATAAAGAAAAAATTCCAGGAGAGAAGAGATTACATCATTTCCAGGTTAGACGGGATGAAGCAATTGGGATATTATAAGCCCGAAGGCGCATTTTATATTTTCTGCGGCATCAAAAAAACAGGGCTTGATTCTTTTACTTTTGCCAAAAGGCTGCTGGAAGAAAAGTTCGTAGCTGTTATTCCTGGCGCTCCTTTCGGGTGTGACGACTATGTCCGCGTCAGTTTTGCCACAAGCATGGAAAATATCAAGAAGGGTTTTGACAGGATAGAGGAATGGCTGAATAAAATTAGTTAGCGAGTTATCGAGTTACGAGTTAGCGAGTAAAAAATAAAAATATGGGAAAAACTATAGCTGAAAAAATATTAAGCCTTCACGCGGGCAAGGATCTAAAGGCCGGTGATTTTGCTGTTTGCGATCTGGATTTTTGTTTCGGGCAGGACGGCACAAGCGGCATTATCGTTGACCGTTTCAAGGTGAGACAGGTGTCGCGGTGTTTGTTGGTGGTGTGTGTTTTATCATGGTTGGCGTGTGTTTGTTTTGCTGGTGAGCTTGAAGATAAGCTCTTTGAAACCGTGGAAAAGAGTGATGTTGTTGCGGTGGCGGATCTTTTGTCCCGTGGCGTTGCCGTGGATGCAAGAAGGAAGGATGGCCTGACAGCTTTGATGATAACTTGTATGGGTGGATATGTGGACCCAAAGATGTTTGGGAGATGGCATGATACGGTAGAGGTGCTGCTTAAAAACGGCTCCAACCCGAATCTGAGACATCCTTTTGGTGAGGATCATTACGATCCTAATCTTTCCCAATCCTCTCCCGGGGGTGGGATTGTAAGAGATATGATTAGCGTTGACACAAGGACTATACTTACGCGGGCTATCTACAGAAGCGGAGGACGGACAAGCGTTGTGAGGCTGTTGCTTGAATATGGCGCTGATGTGAATGCTAAGGCTATGAATGGTGCAACGGCGTTGGCTGAGGCGTGCAGTTTGGGAAGAAATATATACCAGCGAGACTCTACGACAAGCCGCCGCGAAAGTAAATTGGAGCTTGTCAAGATGTTGCTTGAAAACGGCGCCGATGTTAATGACAGTAATGGATTGGCGCTTTTTACGGCAGTTCGGGAATGTCACACAGAAATTGTAAAATTGCTTCTTGCAAAAGGTGCTGACGTCCACCTCAGAGATCTATACGATTCATCAATCTTGCGCGCGGCTGTTTCTTCAAATTGTCCGGATGTGATAAGGCTTCTGGTTGAAAACGGCGCCGATCTAAATACTAAAGACCGAATGGGCCATACGCCTTTGATAGAGGCCGCTCTTTATGGAAAAGCTGGTGTGGTTAAGGTCTTGCTTGAAAAAGGTGCTGACGTGAATACTGGAGATAGGATGGGCAGGACGGCTTTGTGGTTATTGGTTCATGATGAAGACGTTCCGTTTAGGTTTAAAAGGGAAGAGTTTTATCCAGGGAATGTTACAATACTTATGGATTTATTGAATAAAGGCGCTGACGTTAATGCTAAAGCCGAATACGACAATGGCAGGACACTGCTTATGTACGCAGCAGATTCGGGAAAAGTGGAATTTGTCAGGGTCATGCTAGATAAAGGCGCTGACGCTAGCATTGTAAGCAATGGCGGCGAAACAGCTTTGGCTTTAGCTAAGAGAAGAATCTTCCAGGCTGATCGTGATATCGATAGATTTATGTCAATAAAATACACTGACTTAAATGCTGCTGACAAAAATGAAGGAGTATCTAAGTCCTTAGCTATAAAAAAGAAATATCAGGAAATCGTTGAACTTATTGAGTTAGCTTTAGCTAAACAAAAAAGCAGCACGGTTTTGAACAAGGGTACGGAATCGAAAAAATGAGAATTTAAACCGGCAATAGATATGGGAAAAACTATAGCTGAAAAAATATTAAGCCTTCACGCGGGCAAGGATCTAAAGGCCGGTGATTTTGCTGTTTGCGATCTGGATTTTTGTTTTGGGCAGGACGGCACAAGCGGCATTATCGTTGACCGTTTCAAATCGCTCGGCGTAAAAGAGGTTTTTTCACGCGGAAAATTCGCCATTGTCATTGACCATAGCTCGCCGTCTCCGAACATGGGCGTTTCCGCGGTGCATAAGAAGCTGCGTGAGTTTGCCAGGGAAAAAGGATTATTACTTTACGATATAGGCTGCGGCGTGTGCCACCAGGTAATACCTGAAATGGGCCACGTCTTGCCGGGAGACCTGGTCTTGGGCGCTGATTCCCATACCTGCACTTACGGCGCTTTGGGCGCGCTTTCCACGGGTGTGGGCTCAACTGACCTGGCCATAAGCCTTGCGTGCGGAAAAAACTGGTTTAAATGTCCTGAATCCATTAAGATCATTGTTAAAGGCAAGCTGCCTCGCGGCGTTTACTCCAAAGACATTATTCTGTATATCATAGGCGACCTGAAGGCTGACGGAGCTACTTACAAAAGTGTTGAGTTTTACGGCGAGGCTATAGATTCTTTAAGTATGGACGCCAGGTTTACTATCTGTAATATGGGCGTTGAAATAGGCGCGAAGTTCAGTATAATCCCGGCGGATGATGTTACGCTTAAATGGGTATCAGGGCGCAATAAAGATAGGTCGCCCGTTCTGCAATACGCGGATAAAGACGCCGTTTACAGCCTGACGCGGGAATATGACGTTTCTAAAATATCTCCCCAACTTGCTAAACCACATACAGTTGATAATAACGCTCGCGTAGAAGATGTTTCCGGCACGCATATTGATGAGGCGTATCTTGGGACTTGCACAAACGGCAGACTTGAAGACCTGACTATCGCAGCTAGGATATTAAAAGGCAAAAAGGTCCATCCCGACGTCAGGTTTATTGTGGCCCCTGCCTCCAAAGATATTTATCTGACTGCTATCAAAAATGGTATCATAAATGTATTAGTTGAGGCTGGCGGTAGTGTCGTGACACCTGGTTGCGGGCCGTGCGTGGGCACGCACAATGGCGTGCCGTCAATAGGTGAAGTCGTTATCTCAAGCGCGAACAGGAATTTTAAAGGCAGGATGGGAAACCCGGATGCTTTTATTTATTTGGCTTCACCGGCAACAGTGGCTGCGTCAGCTATAGAGGGGCGCATTACAGATCCGAGAAAATATTTGTAAATAGTAAAATTACCTATAAGGAGCGTAAAATGGAACTTAAAGACTTGTTGATGTTGACGATAGAAAGGAAGGCTTCAGACCTCCACTTGACGGAAAATACTCCGCCTATCTTGAGGATTGACGGCAGGCTTATCCTGACAGATCTGCCTAAGTTGCACCGCGATGATACCAAGCGCATGATCTACACCATACTGACAAATGAGCAAAAAGAAATATTTGAGAGGAACTGGGAGCTTGATCTATCCGTGGCAATGTTAGGGATGGACAGGTTCAGGGTCAACGTGCATATCCAGAGAGGTTCAGTGGAGGCGGCATTCAGAAGGATACCTTTGGAAATACCGAAGCTTGCAGATTTAGGCCTGCCCGCCATAGTTGCTGACCTCGCTAAAAAGCCTAACGGTCTTGTATTAGTCACAGGGCCTACGGGCGTTGGCAAGACGACTACCATGGCAGCCATGGTAGACCTCATCAATTCGGAGCGTCAGGATATGATAATTTCTATTGAAGACCCTATTGAGTTTTTGCATAAAAATAAAAAGAGTATCATTAAGCAGAGAGAGGTTTACTCGGATACTAAGTGTTTTGCCGAAGCGCTGCGCCACGCGCTGCGTCAGGACCCGGATGTCATATTCGTCGGTGAAATGAGAGACCTTGAGACTATATCAACCGCTCTTACAGCTGCCGAGACAGGCCACTTGGTCTTGGCGACTTTGCATACGCCGGACGCGCCTCAGACCATTGAAAGGATCATAGACGTATTTCCTCCTTTTCAGCAGCAGCAGGTCAAGCTTCAGCTGGCAGATTGCCTGCAGGGTGTTATCTCGCAGCTTCTCTTGCCGCGCGCCAGCGGCATTGGCAGGGTTGTTGCTACTGAAGTCATGATCGGCACACCGGCTATCAGGAATCTCATCCGCGAGCAGGAAATAGAGCAGATGCCTACGCTTATCCAGACAGGGCACCAATACGGGATGCGCACCATGGATAAATCGCTAAAAGAGCTTTATAAGTCAGGTGTCATCACTTACGAGACAGCGCTCGCCAAAGCCAAACACGTTGAGGAGTTCAAGAATCTATGATATTAAAAGGATTTTCATATAAGATCGGAGACGATGTGAACACTGATTACATCATCTCCGGCCGATATAAATTCTCCATTACCGATATGAAAGAGCTTGCCAGGCATATCATGGAAGATATTGACCCGACTTTTTATTCACGGCTAAAACCCGGCGAGTCATTTTTAGTCGCCGGTAAGAACTTCGGCATGGGTTCTTCGCGCGAGCAGGCGCCATTGGTCATCAAAGAGGCGGGTATTGTAGGTGTAGTGGCAAAGAGTTTTGCCAGGATATTTTATCGTAACGCCATAAACATTGGGCTGCCGTTGATTGAAACGGATACCGACCAGATAGCTGAGAGTGACAAACTTGAAATAGACCTAAAGTTAGGTGTTTTAAAGAACCTTACAAAGAATATTTCCTCAAAAATACAACCTTTGCCGCCTGTGATGCGTAAACTCCTTTCCGACGGTGGGTTGGTTGAACATTTTAAGAAAAACAACGGCATAAAATTATGAAGCATACTATAACGCTTATACCGGGCGACGGCATAGGCCCTGAAGTCAGCCTTGCTACTAGGCGCTGTATTGATGCTACAGGCGTTGACATCAAATGGGAAGAATTTTGCGCTGGAGAAGAAGCCATTAAGCGTTACGGCGTCCCATTGCCCGACGACATCATTGCTTCAATAAGAAAGAATAAGGTTGCTATCAAGGGCCCTATTGTGACGCCTGTGGGAAGCGGTTTTCGTTCGGTAAACGTTCAGTTAAGGCATGTCCTTGACTTATACGCGTGCCTGCGCCCGGCAAAGGCCATTGAGGGGGTCCAGGCGCCTATCAGAGATATAGACTTAGTCATCGTCAGGGAAAATTCAGAAGACCTTTACATGGGCATTGAATTTCAAGAAGGCTCTACCGATGCCAAAGAGGCCATAGATATGATCAATGCCTTAAGCCCTAAAAAGATCAGGCCTGATTCAGGCATTTCCATAAAACCTATTTCAAAATTCGGCTCGCGCAGAATAGTCAAATTCGCTTTTGAATACGCGTTAAAAAACAACCGCAAGAAAGTCACAGCCGTACATAAGGCCAATATCATGAAGTATACGGACGGCCTTTTCTTAGCCATGGCCCGCGAAGTAGCGCAGGAATATGCCGGTAGGATAGAATTCAACGACGCTATAGTAGATAATTTTGCTATGCAGGTGGTAACCAGGCCTCAGAATTTTGACGTTCTGGTATTGCCTAATCTTTATGGCGATATCATATCTGACTTATGCGCAGGGTTAATGGGCGGGTTAGGCATAGCGCCCGGAGCTAACATAGGCGACGGTATCGCTTTGTTTGAGCCTGTCCATGGTTCAGCGCCAAAATACAAAGGCCTTAACAAAGTCAATCCTACGGCTATGATATTATCCGGCGTTATGATGCTCAGGTATCTGGGTGAAGAAAAGGCAGCCTTGAAACTTGAGACAGCAGTAAAAGAAGTCATCA
>JAZDLG010000043.1:0-11669 GCA_043802125.1 Candidatus Omnitrophota bacterium | reverse complement strand
CAAAGTGTATTTCAAAAAACTAGAAATAATAGGATTTAAGTCCTTCGCGGAAAAAACAACGCTCCACTTTGAGCCTGGCATAACAGCCATAGTCGGGCCGAATGGTTGTGGAAAATGCGTTATTGGTTCAACACGTGTAACGCTCGCAGATGGAAAAGAAATCTCAATAAAAGAACTCGTTGAATCGGCATTAATTAGAAATACCGACATAGAAATACTTGATGACGGTTTTGTGTCATACGATAACTCCGGCGGTGTCCTTATACTTTCCCTGAATTCCGCTACGCTTAAACTTGAACCAAAGCAGGTATACGCTTTTGTTAAACGGCGGTCTCCCGAATATCTGCTTAAAATAAAAACAAGATCGGGACGGGAGATCACATCTACCCACTACCATCCTTTATTCAGTATACGAAATTCCAGCATTTATGCCCTAAATGCCGAAGAACTTAAACCCGGCATCAGGATCGCCGTTCCACGTCTTCTGCCCAGAGAAAATAACGCGTCACGCTTGCCCGTTCTTGATATTCTGAAAAAATTTTCCGTAGACGATTCAATGTTTATCCCTTATTCACATTTGTTGTCAGAATTCATCCAGACAAAATCCTTATGTTATTCCGGCATTACGCAGATGTCTGATGCTCTGGAAATCCCATATTTACCGCTGAAATCGCTTATTAACGGACAGGCCGTTAGTATACCCTATTTCATAAGTCTTCTGGATAAGTTAGGATCTAATGAATTACCTGAGTTTATCATAAGGATCAAATCACGCGGCAGCGGAGAAATCCGCATTCCGCAATATTTTGACCAAGCGCTGTCGCGTTTCCTGGGATATATCATCTCCGAAGGCAGAGTGACTTCCGCAAATCAAATATGGTTTGTTAATGAAGATGAGGCTGCCGTAAAAGATTTTATATCGGTATCGCGCGAGGTATTCGATGTTGAAGCACGGGCCTTTTCCTATAGAACAACAGCGCAAGACGTACTGATCTTTTCCCACGCGTTATGTCAGTTCCTTGAAAAAGCCTTTGGCTGTACAATAGACAGCACATCCTCCCAGAAACGTGTTCCACCGCAGGTTTTCTCTGCTTCACCGGAAATAATCTCATCGTTTTTGTCGGCGCTTTTTGAGGGGGATGGTTATCTTTCTTGCGATAGGCCGGGAAGCGGCACATACTTTGAATATTGTTCGGCTTCCCATGAATTAGCCATAGGGGTCAGAGGCCTCCTTTTACGCCTGGGGGTTCTCTCTGTCATCCGCGAACATAAAAAATTCGCTTCAAACACCGATACTAAAATTAAACGAACATATTACTCGGTTTTTGTCTATGGTGATGAGCATGTCAAAAAGCTTGCGGCGCTATTGAAGTTTGTCGGCAAAAAATCCCACAAGCTTTCTCGTATTAAAATGGCCGTAATGAAATCCAATCCTAATCTTGATGTAATTCCAGAGGTTAACGAAGCATTTAAATCACTAGTAAAACTGACGGGTTTAAATGTTAAAAAAACTAAAAAGATATCGTCAAAACTCGTAAGTTATTATGAAAATAGGTGTTATCCCAGCCGCCAAGGCATGAGAGAAGCGCTAACCGTTGTGGCTGAGCACGGAGACTTAAATGGTTTAGCAAATGCTATATTTGGGCATCTAAAAAAAGTAGCTGAGTCGGATATCTATTGGGATGAGGTTGTCTCGGTGGAAAAGACAAATTCCGAAGAATGGGTATATGATCTGGCAGTAAAGGATAACCATAATTTTATCGCGGAAGACATAATAATTCATAACAGCAATGTTTTTGATTCAATACGCTGGTGCCTGGGAGAACAGTCCATCAAATCACTGCGCGGTTCCCAGTCAATAGATGTCATCTTCAACGGCACGGAGACCGTCCCCGCGCAGGATATGGCCGAAGTCTCTTTAAGCATTTCCAACGAAGCCAAGATACTGCCCATTGACTACGACGAAGTCTCTATAACCCGCAGGCTCTTTAGGTCAGGCGAAAGTGAATACCTTATCAACAACAACCAAGTGCGCCTAAGAGACATAACCGAACTGCTGATGGGCACGGGTATCGGAGCTGAGTCCTATTCACTGGTAGAGCAGGGCAAGATAGACCTCGTCATAAGCTCCAAACCTGAGGACAGGCGGCTCGTATTTGATGAGGCTACCGGTGTAAGCAAATACAAAGCCAAGAAAAAAGAGGCCATGAAAAAGTTGGAAGAGACCGATGCCAACTTGCTGCGCGTCAACGACATCATCACCGAAGTAAAAAGGCAGATAGGCTCTATTGAACGCCAGGCCAGCAAGGCGCGGCGCTATAAAGAGGTATTTGATAAACTTAAAGAGTCAGAGCTTAAATATTCTACCCTGGAACTCAAGGCCTTAAAATCAGAGCTAACCATACTTGGCGAGCTCTCTAAAAAATCTTATGATGATGAGCAAGCACTTAACAACCAGCTTCAGGACCTGGACCGGAAGCTCATAAATAAACAAAAAGAAGTGCAGGAATTAGACTCAAAGATCCTTGAATTGAAAGATGAGATCTCAAGCTTAGAAAATGCCAATATCCGTGATAACCAGCATATAACCCTGAATCAGGACAGGATCGTTGACTTAAACAAGCACACCGAAATACTGACCCGGAGTAAAGAACAGCTGAAAGTAAGGATAGCCGCTCACGAAAAAAGCATCACTGAAATATCAGAACAGCTCTTTTCGCTGCACGACGTATATCTAAAGAAAGAAAACGATCTAAAGGACAGGGAGGCTTCGCTCTCAAACCTGATGCAAGAGATAGATTCAGCCCTAAACCAGAACAAGTCGTTAAAAACCCTGGACTTTGAACTCAACATCAAAGAGACCCAGGTAAATAATGAGCTTAACGAAAACTCATCAAGCATGCACACTCTTTTATCGCGCCAAAGAAGGATTGAAACAGAAAAACTGAAAACAGGCGAAGAAAATTCAGAGTTGTTAAAGAATATTGACGGTGTCAACGGCGACATAGCGCATGAGAAGGGCATAATCTTATCCATAACGCAAGAATTAAACACACTCAACGCGCACAAGACCGATCTTGAGAACAGCTTAAAAACATTAGAGGAACAATTAAGAAAACTTGAAAACGAGAAGTTGAGCCTTCAGTCACAATGTGAATTCTTAAAAGAACTCAAAGTAAAGTATGACGGTATGCCCGAGGCCAAAAACGGGACAATAGAGATAGCCGAGATCCCCGGAGAAAAAATCAGCGGCATCATCGCCCACGCGCGCGATATCTCTTATAACGAAATTACTAAATCCTACCACATCACCTGCGAATTGAAATTCATCAACTTTGATCTTCAAAGCATAGAAACCAAAATTGGCAGGATCTCGCAAGAGATAGAGAGCTTCGTGGCTCAGATGTCAGAAAAAGAAAAAGAATTGATGAATAGTTTGGCCCAGATACAAAATATTGAAGAAAGGCTCCAGCAGGAAAAATTCAATTTGACCAACAAAGAAGCGGTCGCGACAAATCTCTCCGATAACGCGAAAAAGATCCAGGACGAGTTAAGCGTCCTGGAATTAGAGCTGACTGAGGTGACAGAGCACCTGGGTAGCGCAAGTCAGAAAGACGAAAAACTTAAAAACGCATTAAGTTCCGTAAAATCCGAGATCACCTCTATTGAAAAGCAGATAAACCATAACATAACCAAGATAAACGGTAATGGCTCTTTCCGCGAGAAGATACTCGTTGAAATAGCGCAGCTGCAGACAGAACTTGCCAATCAGAAACTAAAAGAGGAAGGCCTGCAATCTAACCTGCATTTCTTTAAAAGTACATTGTCCCAAGACGCGTCTACCCTGAATACAAACGACAACGAAATAGCATTTTCCTCGCAAAAAGCAGTAGAGCTGAACCTGGAGATCTTAAAGCTTGAATCCCAGATACAAAAACAGGAAGAAGATATAGACGCCAAAACAAAAGAACACAGCCGCTTAAACCAGATAAGGATAGAAGAAGTCAATTCCCTTGATTACACACAAAAACAGATCATTGATGTGGAAGAGAAATTAGATAAAGCCAAAGAAGAAAACCATCATTTCCAAATGCAAGAACAAGAATTGAACTTCAAATATGCCAATATAAAGAACCGGATCCTGCAGGCCTACACCATTGACTTAGATGAATCGCCGGTATCCGGCGAGGCGCTTGAATCTATCAACACTGAGGCGCTTGCCCAGGAGATAGCTACGCTTAAAGAAAAAGTGGAATCTTTCGGCACCGTAAACTTAGTCGCCATTGAAGAATTGGAAGAGCTAAAAAATAGGCACGACTTCCTGACGCAACAGCAAAATGACCTGTTTATGGCTAAAGACTCGCTCAGGAACGCGATACTGAAAATCAACAGGACCACGCGCAAGATGTTTTTGGAGACTTTTCAACTCGTCGCCGAAGAATTTAAAAATTATTTTAAGCTCCTTTTCGGCGGCGGAGAAGCAAAGCTTTTTTTATTAGACGAAGAAGACGTGCTTGAGTCAGGCATTGAGATCATCTGCAGGCCTCCGGGTAAAAAGCTGCAGAACATAACGCTCCTCTCAGGAGGAGAAAAAGCCCTTGCCGCTATCGCGCTTATCTTCGCGATATTCAAGACAAAACCTTCGCCGTTCTGTGTCCTTGACGAAATAGACGCGGCCCTGGATGAATCAAACATTGATAGATTCAGCCGGGTGCTATCAGATTTTTCAAAGACATCCCAGTTCATCACCATAACTCACAATAAAAAAACTATATCGTGCGCCAATGTCATGTATGGGATAACTATGGAGCGCTCGGGCATGTCTAAGATCGTCTCCGTAAAACTGAACGAAAACAACCACGCCGCCACACCGCCCCAGAATGCAGAAAAAGAACCCGCTGCAGAAGTAAAATAAGGGAAAGAGATACTGATGACTAACCGCTCCCGCTTGCGCGGGATTTCACTAAATTGATACTATGGTGTTCAATTCGCACAACGGTTTAGCTAAATTTACTAAACTTTCGGGAGGGCGATAGTGACTTTATTCCTGCCTGAGCGCTTAGCTTCGTAGAGGGCTTCATCAGCAGCTTGTATCAATTCAGACTTACTGTGGCCGTCATCGGGAAATGATGCCACACCTAAGCTCACTGTAAGTTTTTGAGATGGGTGGCCTGATTCTTTTGCTTCATCTGCTCCATTAACAAAGTTATAACTCGCGACATTAGAACGGATACGCTCGGCGATGATAACCGCGTCTTTCTTAGAAGATTCCGGCAGAATGATCGCAAATTCTTCTCCGCCATAGCGGCATACGTAATCTATCTTCCTGGAAGACTCCACTATGACCTTTGATATCTTTGAAAGTATATAATCGCCTTTTTGATGGCCCCACGTATCGTTGTATTCCTTAAAATGATCAATATCCACCATGATGATGCTTAAATAAGTCCCCTGTTCTTTTGCGACTTTGAGTTTATCGTCAAAAGACATCTGGAAATAACCATGGTTCCATAAGTCGGTCAGAGCGTCTTTATGGGCGCGGACAAGGGTCCGCTCGTAAAGCTGTGAATTCTCAATGGCCATGCCGGCCTGGTTGGCAAACATCATAAGCACGCGGATATCATCCTTTGTAATAGAACGCTTAGTGAACAGGTTATCAGCCACGATCATGCCAATAGACCTGTCTCTTGCCTTAAGCGGCACCACCACAAACTCATCAGAAGAAAAAATTGAAAGCAGAGAGTCTGTCGTCGGAAATTGGCTGAGATTTTCTTTCTTTATATGCAGAGGCATGCCATCGTTGAACGCCTTGGCAAGGATTCCGCCTTCATTTTCCTGGACTGAAACCCTTAGATTTTTTACCAGATTAAAAAATCTGGAGTTCTTTAAAATGTTCCTTGAATGGGTATATGAGTTTACCAGATCGTCTAAGTCCATTTTGCTCTCGTCAATAAGCCCCCAGATACGCTTAGCCTCTTCGCCGTTGTCAGGGCCGATACCGATCTTGCCTTCAAGGAGCTTGCCTGAAGGATCCAAAAGAACGAGCATGGCCCTGTTAAAACCTAATCCGGAATGAGATGTCGCTCCGGTCATGATGATAAAAAGTATCTCATCAAGCTCAAGGGTCTTATGCATGGCATTGGAGATCTCAAAAAGCGTTGAGAGCTCTTGCCTGGCCTTTAGCAGCTGTTCTAAGATATTTTCCTGGCTATGCGGAGTTTCCATATTTGTCAATTTAACATATACAAACATCAAAGTCAAGGGGTGACCCCCGCAAAACCCTCGGGGCCTGCCTGCCGCCTGCCTGACGGCAGGCAGGGTAGGCAGGGATTTCGCTAAATGCGCCTTTGGCGCATATTTATTTTGGTGCTCAACTTGACATAACCATAACCATATGTTATACTTTCAAAAATTTGAGCACCTTAATGTGCGCCGTAGGCGCCTCCGGCGAAATCCCCGCGGGTTTTGCGGGGATAGATAAAATGTGCGCCGAAGGCGCAGCTGAAAGCGCATCCAGCGAAATTTGAACACCTAAATGTACCATTCTAGTGAAATCCTGCGTTAGCAGGACCTAGCGTTAGCGGGACCCCCTATGCTATCAAAATACATTGTTGGAATTAACTGGGTTGATTTCCTTTCCCTAGGCCTCGTAATACGCATGTGTTACATAGGCGTAAAAACGGGCGCGGCCATAGAGCTTTTTAAGTTATTCAGCCTATGGTTAGCTATCGTCATCACGTTCCACGTTTATACAACTCCACTCTCAGATATTTTGAACACAAAACTTCCGGCGCTGCCTATTGATGCCGGCGATGTCTTCGTTTTTTGCGCCCTTTTAGCCGTCATAACGCTAGTCATCAGGATCATACGCGAATCCTTCTTTCTGTTGGTAAAAATAGAAGCCCACAACATCTTAGACAGGTGGGGCGGATTTATGATAGGAATGCTGCGCGGACTGTGGATCTCAAGTATCGCGCTTTTTATTATGACGATATCCACCATCCAATACCTTGAAACAAGCGCTAAAACTTCGCTCTTCGGCAGCAAGCTCCTCAACATGGCGCCCGCCGTCTACAAAGGAAGTTACGAAGGCCTCATTTCAAAGTTTTTAGTAAGCTCCAAAGTTAACGAAGAAGTTTCTAAAGCGGTCAACCGATGAAGCTAAAAAAGATCTATGAAAAAATTATCCGCGAAGGCATAGCCGCTGACCCGCGCGACAAAAAGTTGATCCAGGAATATCTGCAAAAACAAAAAGAACGCTACCAATCGCTCTCTTCTGAAGAGAAGATAAGCTTTGATAAGGAGACGCTGACCAACCCTTACGCTGATAGCCGCCTTTTAAACGGCGATCCGGACGCAGAGATCAAAACGGCCATCGTAGGCATTGACATAGACTCCTCTGAACTCCTTTTTATCAACAATCACAATAAAGAAAATAAAAAACAAAAAATAGACCTTGCCGTATCTCACCACCCCCAAGGCATCGCCTACGCCTCTTTTTACGAAGTCATGGACATGCAATCTGATATCTTCCACAATATGGGAGTACCTATCAATATCGCTGAAGGCCTCGTAGAAGAACGCAAAAAAGAGGTAGGAAGAAAAATACACGCCGCAAACCACCATCGCGTCACAGACATGGCTAAGCTTTTAAATATACCTTTTATGTGCGCGCACACGCCTGCCGACAATCACGCGGTGGCTTTTCTGGATAAAACATTTGAGGCAAAGAAACCTCAGAGGCTGGAAGATATAATGAGCATCCTGGATTCCATTGAAGAATACAAAATTTCCAAACGAGAGCATGTGGCGCCTAATATCTTATTCGGAAAGCCTTCAGCCCGGGCCGGTAAGCTATTTGTGGATATGACAGGAGGGACAGAAGGCCCCAAAGACATCGTAGACAACCTACTTCAGGCCGGCGTCGGCACGCTCGTCGGCATGCATCTTAGCGAAGAACACTACAAGAAATTCAAGGGTAAACACATAAACGTGATCATCGCCGGGCACATCGCCTCAGACAACCTTGGACTGAACCTGCTTTTAGACAAGATAGAAAAAACCGCAAAGATCAAGATCCTTTCCTGTTCGGGTTTCAGAAGAATCAAGAGATAATGCCTAAACTCTTTTCGGATAACGTCATCAATGAGGTCATTGACCGTAGTAATATCGTAGAGTTGATATCCTCTTACGTTGCGCTTAAACGCACGGGCAGAAATTATAAAGCCCCGTGCCCGTTCCATCCGGAAAAGACGCCATCTTTTATCGTAAGCGCCGATAAACAGATATTCCACTGTTTTGGCTGCGGGGTAGGCGGCAATGCGCTCTCGTTCGTCATGCAGTATGAAAAGGTAAACTTCAGGGAGGCGCTTGAGATACTGGCCCAAAGAAGCGGCATCTCGTTGCCCGAACCCGAGAAGAGCGACTTCCAAAGATCCAGAGAAGATACCGCGAAAAACTTATATGCCTTGTACGAAGCAGCTTCGGATTTTTTTCAGGCGAACCTCATGAGCTCAACCGAAGCCCAGTCAACCCGGGTGTATCTGCAAAAAAGAGGAATATCTAAAGAAACAGCTGAAAAATTCAGATTGGGATACTCTATGCAAGGGTGGGACACGCTCATAAAACACCTCAAGTCTAAAAATATATCTTTATCCCTGATAGAAAAATCAGGCCTTGTGGTTGCCAAAGAAGATTCAGGCTACTACGACCGCTTCAGGAACAGAATAATGTTCCCGATAGTAGACGCCAAAGATAGGACCGTCGGATTCGGCGCGCGAGTATTACCTGCCCCTCGCGGAGCCGAGGGGGATAACTCGCTGCCCAAATACATCAATTCTCCTGAAACCCCTATCTATTCCAAGAGTAAAAACCTTTATGGCCTGATATTAGCCAAAGAAGAAATACGAAAAAAAGACCAGGCCATTGTCGTAGAGGGTTACTTAGACATGATATCGCCTTTTGAGGCAGGCATAAAAAATATCGTCGCTTCGCTAGGGACGGCCCTTACATTAGAACAGATCAACCTCATCAAGCGCTACACAAACCACATTGTCATGCTTTATGATGCGGACCTGGCCGGCCAGCTGGCCACCATGCGCGCCCTTGAGCTGCTTATCAAAGAAGACATGGACGTGCGTATAGCGTCCCTGCCAAAAGGCCATGACCCCGACACCTACGCGCGCCAGTTCGGAAAAGATAAATTCCTGGAGATGATAGAAGGGGCAAAGCCAATTTTTGATTATAAACTTGATTACCTACTGTCCAAATACAACCCGCAGACAGCTACCGGCAAAGACAGGATAGTCCGCGAGATCCTGCCTGCTATAAAAAAATTCCAAAACCACACCCTGCGGTCGGAATACGTAAGAGTAACGGCAGATAAGCTCAAAGTAGACGAAAAGGCGCTCTTAGAAGACTTAAATAAAACAAAAGAAGATGATTACGAAAATGAGAAAACAGAGAGTTCTGCTCTAGAGCACTACAAACTCACCGAGATACCCATAACCGAAAGGATGCTCGTCAAACTTATGCTTGATGAGATACACCTTGTAGACAAATTGCGCACGCTGATAGAGCCATCGGACTTCGTTGAAGAGAAGTTACGCAAGATAGTCCAATTCATCTTTGACTTCTTCTCGCAAGGCCGCGACTGCAAACCGAATATCCTCATGAACTATCTTGACGACGAAGAAGCCATAAACATCATATCTGAGCTCGCGGCCTTAGACATCCACGACTGCCCCGACAAAGAGAAGCTTATATCAGATTGCGTCAAGAGGCTAAAAAGAGACAAACTCGCTCATCGCTGCAAACAACTGCACAAAGAGATACAAACGGCTCAGTCAAGCGGCAATGGCGAAATTTTGAATAAACTTATGCTGGAATATAATACCCTTATTAAACAAAGGAGCCAGTTCCATGGAAAAATCTGTAATTAAAAAAAGCTTGGATAAACTCATCGCTCTCGGAAAGAAAAAGGGCTACCTGACATATGACGAAGTCAACGACGTCCTGCCGGAAGACATCGTCTCAAGCGACGATATTGACGAGATCTTTGAGATGCTGAATGCCGAAGACATCCAGATAGTTGATAATGAATTGACCGAAGATAAGCTGGAAGACCCCTCTAAGGCCGAAGAGCCGAAAGACTTAGATGAGGTTGAAGACAGGCTCCTGCCTTTAGATGACCCTGTCAAGATGTACTTAAAACAAATGGGCAGGATCTCGCTTCTTTCGCGCGAGGACGAACTAAAACTAGCCAAAAAGATAGAAGAGACCGAAAATAACTTCCGTCAACTCGTCTTATCATCAAGATTCGTAAAGAAAGAGATCTCCGCGCTCTTAAAAAAAGTACTTACCAACGAAATACACATAGAGAACGTCGTCAAAGAGGATATCGCGATCCGCCGCGAAAAGACGCTGAAAAAATTCGCCAGGATACTAAAAAGGCTTGCTACGACAAAAAATGACTCTGCCGTTTCATCTTATTTGTCTGAGCTGAATCTGGCTACTCCGGCCTTGGAAGATATCGTCGGCGACATGAGCTCTCTGGTCAAGCAATTTGACCATTGCGAGCGAGAGATAAGAAGAATAAGAGAAAGAAAGACAAAAGGCGATATCAAGGCCTTGAATAAAAAAAAGAAAAAGATCTTACGTGGCCTTGGCATGCCTTTGTTGAAATTCAAAGAACAGCTCAAGCTCATCAAGATCCGCCATACGAGGTTCCAAAGGGCAAAGAAGTCGCTCGTAGAAGCCAACTTAAGGCTTGTGGTAAGCATAGCCAAACGTTACACCAACCGCGGCCTGTCTTTCTTAGACCTGATCCAAGAGGGAAATATCGGCTTGATGCGCGCGGTTGAGAAGTTTGAATACCAGAGAGGTTATAAATTTTCTACCTATGCCACGTGGTGGATAAGGCAGGCTATTACACGCTCTATCGCAGACCAGGCCAGGACCATCCGCATACCTGTCCATATGACGGAGACTATCAATAAGATAATCAGAATATCCAGGATATTCGTCCAAGAGTACGGCAGAGAACCGTCGCCTGAGGAGATCGCCAAATCCATGCGCCTGCCGCAGGAAAAAATAAAAAATATACTTAAAATAGCCCAGGAACCAATATCTCTCCAAACTCCCATAGGCGATGAGGGAGATACGCATTTCGGAGACTTTATTGAAGATAAAAAAGCTGTATCGCCTGCCAACGCGACGGTCCACGTCATGTTGAAAGACGAGATGAACTCAGCGCTCAGCACCCTGACAGAAAGAGAAAAAAAGATCCTTATGCTGAGGTTCGGTATAGCCGATGGGGCGGCCAAGACATTAGAAGAAGTCGGCAACGTCTTCAAAGTCACCAGAGAACGCGTCCGACAAATAGAGGCTAAGGCCCTGCGCAAACTAAGGCACCCCACGCGCTCAAGGAAACTAAGGACTTTCCTTGACATGACCCTAGCCCACGAGCGGGAGTATTAATACTCCATTGACGTTTGGCGAGATCTGCATAGTCACGCGCGCCTGGTCTTTTAATATCACCTTTATCTCTGTAACTCTCGGCGCCGTCCTTGCCTGGCAACAAACCAAGATATCATTACAGATGTATTTGCTCTGTCTTTGCGGCGCTCTGCTTTTTCACGCAGGAGCCAATACCCTCAATGATTACTTTG
>JAZDLG010000002.1:0-27361 GCA_043802125.1 Candidatus Omnitrophota bacterium | reverse complement strand
ATATGGCCGTGCTGTTGGACACCAAGAAGATTACCTGCTCCGCGTATCTCAAGGTCTTCGGCGGCAATCTTAAACCCTGAGCCTAATTCGCTATATTCGCTAATGGCCTCAAGCCTTTTTCTTGCCTCACTTGTCAAAGGCTTACGCTCATCTAATACAAAATAGGCGTAGGCCTTTCTTGTAAACCGGCCTACCCTGCCCCTCAATTGATGCAGGTCAGCTAAGCCGAAACAATCGGCGTTATTGACGATTATCGTATTGGCGTTAGGTACATCAATGCCCGATTCAATAATGGTAGTTGATACCAGGACATCAATGGAGCTGTTTATAAAATCAAGCATTATCCTCTCAAGCGCCTTTGAGGACATCTGGCCGTGAGCAAATTCAACGCGGGCACCCTGCGGGCAAAGGCGCGCCACGTCGTCGGCGACTTCTTCAATATCCTCAACGCGGTTATGGACAAAAAATACCTGCCCGCCCCTCTTAAGCTCCCGCTCAAATGCCTGACGCAATAGATTATCGTCGTAAGTTACAAGGTGTGTCTCAACGGCAATCCTGTTTTCAGGAGGCGTGTTGATTACGGAAATATCTTTCGCGCCCATTAACGACATATACAAAGTCCTGGGAATGGGTGTGGCTGTAAGCGTCAAAACGTCAACCAGCGCCTTAAGCTCCTTTAGCTTCTCTTTAGCCGCTACGCCAAACCTCTGCTCTTCGTCAATAATGACAAGCCCGAGGTCCTTGAAACTGATGTCTCTTGATAATAGCCTATGCGTACCTATGACCACGTCAACGAGGCCCTGAGCCACTCCGCTAACGATAGCCTTCTGCTGGGCGGGCGTTTTAAAGCGGCTCAACATCTCCACGCGTATTGGGAAAGACACAAGGCGCTTTTTAAAATTCTCATAGTGCTGCTCAGCGAGTATGGTCGTCGGCACTAAAAAAACTACCTGCTTATTGTTGGTCACACTTTTAAAAGCCGCGCGCATGGCAACTTCGGTCTTACCATACCCCACGTCTCCGCACAAAAGCCTGTCCATGGGATAAGGCGACTCCATATCCTTTTTAGTATCGTTGACGGCTTTTATCTGGCCGCTGGTCTCAGTGTAAGGAAAACCCTTCTCAAAATCAGCTTGCCAGTCCGTATCTCTGCCGAAAACAAAACCGCCTAACGAGCGCCTCATAGCTTGAATTTTTAAAAGATCAAGGGCTACTCTTACCGTAGCTTTTTGTGCTCTGAGTTTCGTGCGCCTCCACTGGCCTGAACCAAGCGAGTTAATCTTAGGAGGCCTTGAAATGCCGAAACCTATGTATTTCTGCACAAGGTGCATCTGGTCCAGAGGCACGAACAACTTGTCCTCTCCGGCGTATTTGATCACCATGTGCTCGCGTTCACCAACTCTTTCAATCCCCCTAAATATCCCTATTCCATATTGCTGATGCACGACATAGTCACCTTTCTTGATATCAACAAAGGAGCTCAGCGGGATCTCTTGCGTAATACTCGGTGACCTCAGATGACGCAAGGTTTTCTTAGGAAGCAGGATGACAATCTTATGCTTCCAGAAAAGTTTTCCAGTAGAAAAAACAAAGGAGTCTATTGAATGTATCTTATCGTTATCCCATTCAACTCGCAGAGGATTCTCAAAAGTAGCCGGATATATATCAATTATGCCTCCCCGCCTTGAAAAATCACCTTCTTCGGCGACCTTTTCCTGACGGCCATATCCAAACTCTATCAGATAACGGATAAAATCTTCCGGAGCAATAGCCTGGCCTGCAAAAAACTTAAAAGATTTAAACATCTTTGTGGGCTCATTTAAGGATCTACCGCCCCTTATTCCGCATTAGAGAGTGACAAGTCAACACTATAGGACTTGCGATAAAAACGGTAGAATAGCAACCAATGATGAAACCAAATAACAATGACAGCGCGAATGAATTCAGGATCTCGCCGCCCCAGAAAAACATTGCTACAACCACCAAAAGCGTGGCGAAAGATGTCAATATGGTTCTTGCGAGAGTTTGATTAATGGCGAGATTAATTACATCCTTTAAGCCCACCTTGAACTTTACCCTCATCAACTCCCTGACGCGGTCATAAATGACAATGGTGTCATTGATGGAATAACCGGCTATGGTCAAGAGCGCTGTGACAATAAGAAGGTCTATCTGCCTGCCCATAAATACCAGAAAACCCGCTGTCAGGATGACATCGTGAAGAATGGCAAACACGCCGCCAACGGCAAAGTCAAAATGTTTGAACCTGATACCTACATAGACAAGTATGCCCAGAAGCGAATAGATGATAGCCAAGAGAGCCTTCTTTTTAAGCTCGCGGCCCACAGTCGGCCCTATTTTTTCTATGCGCAAAACCTCAAATTTATCGTCAGGGAAATTCTTCGTGAATTCGCCCTGCACGACGTCCGCGGACTCCGATGAACTGCGGATAATGACCTGCCGCGGATTTTCCCTCACCTGTTGGATGCTAACGTCAGCCTTTCCGGCGGCCTTTAAAGAATTCCTCAATGCCTCAATTGAAATAGGCTTCTGAAAAATATACTCTTGCAGCTGGCCTCCGGAAAATTCAACACCGTAAGCAGCGCTCTTTTTAGAAATGATAGCCGCAGTGCCTACAAGGAATATAAACCCTGAAAGAGCGTAACAAAACCACCTCTTGGAAATAAAATCAATATGAGTCTCTGTCTTTATAAAACTACGGAAATTTAACGTCTTTAACTTATTTTTCAGCAGGAGGTAATCAAAAATGGCGCGAGTAACAATAATAGCCGTGAAAAGGCTCGCGATAAGACCTATAGTCAACGTTACGGCAAAACCGCGGATCGGGCCTGTGCCAAACTGAAAAAGAAAAAATGCGGCTATAAGGGTGGTGAGGTTAGAATCAAATATAGCGGAAAATGCCTTCTCGTAACCGTTAGCTACAGCGGTCCTGATGGGCCTTCCCAATTTGATCTCTTCTCTCATTCTTTCATTAATAAGAACGTTGGCGTCAACAGCCATACCTATTGTCAGGAGTATACCGGCGATACCTGGAAGTGTCAGCGTCGCGTGGAATAGCCCAATTCCGCCCATGACAATAAGGACGTTCAAAATAAGGGCGAAGTCTGCTATAAAACCAACAGCTCCATAATAAAATACCATGAACGCGAAGACCAAGAGCGCGCCAACAGAACAAGCTATGATGCCTTTTTTTATGGAATCCTGGCCAAGAAGCGGGCCAACGGTCCTTTCTTCTTCAACGACCAAAGGCGCCGGTAAGGCGCCTGAACGCAAGACGATAGCCAAATCTTTTGCCTCATCAGGAGTGAACCTGCCTGTTATCACAGCTTCGCCGCTGGGTATGGCCTCGTTGATGCGCGGCGCCGAATAGATCCTGCCATCCAGAACTATAGCCAGACGCTGTCCCACGTTATTTTTTGTCACTTCAGCGAATTTGTTTATCCCTTCACCTTTTAACGTCATAGCAACAATAGGCTGTCCAAAAGAACTCTCGTCAAACCTAACATCAGCAGTCTCTAAGTATTCTCCTGTCATATCGGCTTTTTTACGCAAAAGAAGCTTTTCGCCTTCAAGCTCTTTGAGCTCCATACCTTCGGAGACAGTTCCGGATAAAGCGTCCGATATAGCCTTT
Organism: Candidatus Omnitrophota bacterium; assembly: GCA_043802125.1. Taxonomy (GTDB): domain Bacteria; phylum Omnitrophota; class Gorgyraeia; order Velamenicoccales; family Velamenicoccaceae; genus Phelpsiimicrobium. The sequence goes on along the minus strand of JAZDLG010000002.1, from coordinate 23,709 downwards.
GTGTCTGAGCTCACAAGTTTAAATTCAAGCATTGCCGTGCGGCCGATAAGGTCTAGCGCCCTTTTTCTATCAGTCATGCCGGGAAGCTGGACTACGATCTGATCAACGCCTTGGATTTGAACCACAGGTTCTTTGACACCAAATTCATCTATGCGGTTGCGTATGACCTCCAGGGCCCGTTCCACCGCGTCAGGCCTTGCCTTTTCTTCAAGCTGCGCTGTATCCACGCGCAAGATAAGATACATACCACCCTGCAGGTCAAGCCCCAGATTGATACGTTTCTCCAGCGGAAAAATAAGAAAAATGGATACGGCTATAATGCCGAAGATCAAGTACGCCCTGTACAAAAGATTCTTTTGCATATTGCTGCTCCTTAATGTTGTATATTAGGTATCTATTCCTTGCAACATTAACCCTGTTTTTCCAGCCGGCTGACCGCGGTCTTATCTACCTCAATACGCGTATTGTCGTCAACGCGCAGGACAATCGTTTTATCCTTGACATTGACTATTGTGCCGTGGATGCCGCCCATAGTTACGATCTGATCGTTCTTTTTTAAACCGCTGACCATTCTTGTGAATTCTTTCTGCTGTTTCTGCTGAGGCCGTATCAGAATAAAGTAAAAGATCAAAAAGATAAGAGCCAAAGGCAGCAGATTCGCCAACATCGCCGTTTGTGGATTATTCATACTGAAAACTCCTTTGTATGCTAGGCCCTTCCCTTGCACCCGGCTTTAATTGTAAACGCCGGTGTGCCGCTTTCTGCGGCATTTGGTATTGGGAAGGTCTGATCCTTTCTGGATCATTTTAATTTTTTTACAAGGCTCTTTACTGTCGGAGAAACTCTCGCCCCTAATTTTCTCCAATGTTCAAGGCGCTCCTTGTTTATCTTTAAAGCCGCGGGGTCTTTAGCCGGGTCATAATAGCCCAATTCTTCCAGCACCCTGCCATCCCTAGGATTGGAATCGTCTATCGCGACGATACGGAAGTTATACCTCTTTTTTGACGTGTCGGATATTTTGCGCAATCGGATCGCTACTGCCATTTATTCCTCCTTAGTGTTAGTAAGCGAATCTTACGGCTTCAAGCAAAGCCTTCGCCTTGTTGACCGTCTCATCGTATTCTTTTTGTGGTTTTGAGTCTGCTACGATGCCGGCTCCTGCCTGTATGTAGACATGAGAATTTTTGACCGCCATAGTCCGGATTATTATACAAGAGTCCAGGTTGCCTGAAAAGCTAAAATAACCCAAGGCCCCAGCGTAAGGCCCGCGCCTGGTGCCTTCAAGTTCATCTATGATCTCCATAGCCCGTATCTTGGGAGCGCCGCTGACCGTACCGGCCGGAAAACACGATATCAGAGCATCCAGGGCATCTTTATCCTTCCTTAATCGGCCTGTCACGTTACTGACCATATGCATAACGTGCGAATATTTTTCTACCTGCATGAATTCATCCACCCGAACAGAGCCATATTGGCTAACGCGGCCGAGGTCATTGCGCCCGAGGTCCACTAACATCAGATGTTCTGCTTTCTCTTTTGCGTCGCTGAGCAGCTCAAGTGAGAGCTTCCTATCCTCTTCTTCGTCCTTGCCGCGAGGCCTTGTGCCGGCTATAGGCCTTGTCTGTACCACTCCATCTTCGCAGCGCACAAGCATCTCCGGAGAAGAACCGATGAGCGTAAGATCCGAAAGCTTCATATAAAACATATACGGAGAAGGATTGATAGAACGCAGAGACCTGTAGATATCAATGGGCTTATTCCTGAGCTTAGTTTTGAAACGCTGTGAAAGCACTACCTGGATGATATCCCCTCTTTTAATATATTCTTTCGCTTTTAAAACAGCATTCTTAAAAGCAGACTTTGTCATGTTGCTACTCACCTCTGGCTTTGAGGTGACTTCTTTAGGCTCAGGCAAGTGCCGGACAGGCTTTTTCAAATAACGGACGAGCGCGTCTATCTTTTTTACAGCCGCGTCATATGACTTCTTTAAAAAAAGGGGTGACTTTGAGTCCAAAATAGCATTAGAAACTATCTTTATCTTCCGGTTGACATGGTCAAAGATGACCAAGGTATCAGAAAGCATGAGCACGCAATCAGGGGCATTAAGCTCATCGGTATTCTTGTCTGGAATGGCCTCAAAAAATCGAACCATATCATAACCCATGTAGCCTACCAGGCCTCCGCAAAACCTCGGCAGGCCGCGGACCGGAACGAACTTAAAACCAGCCAACAGGACCCTTAATTCATCAAGCGGCGAGGTTAGGCATTGATAGGAACGTTGTCTTTTTCGCCCTTTCAAAAAACGGGTGAACGTGACCCTTTTGTTCTTGCTTTCAAAGACCAACGAAGGATCAGACGCTATAAATGAATACCTGCCTATTGTTTGCTGAGATTCCACAGATTCAAGAAGATAGGAATATTCGCTTGAATCACCCACCTTCATAAAAGCCGAGACTGGCGTCTCCAGATCTGCCAATAACTCTTTGTAGATGGGTATAATGTTCCCCCTCTTTGATAATTTCTTGAATTCTTTAAAATCAGGATAAACCATGATATGCTCCCCGCAAAACCCGCGGGGATCTCGCTGAATTATTACTTTTTGGTGCTCGACTTTACCTTACGATAGAAACAGCTACGCTTGCCTGTGTGGCATGCAGCACCCACTTGGCGCACCTTTATCAACAGGGCGTCTTTGTCGCAATCATACCAAATACCTTTTACGAATTGAAAATGCCCGGATGTCTCTCCTTTTACCCAGAATTTATTGCGCGAACGCGACCAGAAACAAGTCTTCTTAATCGTGAGCGTCTTCTTCAGGGACTCTTTGTTCATGTAGGCCACCATAAGCACTTCGCCTGTCTCGTTGTCCTGGACTATCGCGAGTATCAAACCCTTTTCGTCAAATTTTAATTCGCCTAAACCTTTTATATCCGCTTTTTCTTCAGGCTTTAATTGGATCATCTCATCCCCTTACGTTAACACCCTTTGATTTTAGATATTTTTTGATACCGGATACGGTTTGTTCGCCGTAATGAAAAATAGAAGCTGCTAATGCAGCGTCCGATTTACCCTTTGTAAAAACATCCAGAAAATGGGCCTTTAAACCGGCTCCGCCTGAAGCAATGACGGGTATTTTCAAGCTCTTTGAAACGGCAGCTGTCAGGGCGATGTCATAGCCGTCTTTTGTGCCGTCAAAATCCATGCTTGTCAAAAGTATCTCGCCCGCCCCGAGTCTCTGGGCTTTTTTTGCCCAGGCAACAACATCCAAACCCGTAGCAGTCCTTCCTCCGTGGATAAAGACCTCCCATGAGCGGCCAACGCGCTTGGCGTCAATGGCTACGACAATACACTGACTTCCAAACCGCCCGGCAGCTTTTGATATTAAGCGAGGATCTTTAACAGCCGCGGTATTGATAGAAACTTTATCAGCTCCAGCCTTTAACAAAACGCGGACATCTTCTATCCCTGTTATGCCGCCTCCTACGGTGAACGGCATAAATATATTTTTAGCCACCTCTTTGACGACTCTGGCCATGGTCTTCCTGCCCTCGTAACTCGCTGTTATATCCAGAAAAACCAACTCATCAGCCTTCTGCGCTTCGTAGATCTTGGCCACTTCAACAGGATCACCCGCATCCTTGAGCGATAAAAAACGCACGCCCTTAACAACGCGTCCGTCCTTGACATCAAGACAGGGAATTATCCTTTTACACAACATTAACCCACCGCCTGTATCGCGTCTCTTAACATAAATTTATTTTCGTATAATGCCTTACCAACTACCACAGCGTCAACTCCGCCCTCGCCACTTTTAGCTAATCCGGCAAGTGTTTTCAGGTCGCTCAAAGATGAAATACCACCGGCGTATGTAAAAAATAAAGTTAACTTTCCGGAACTTTTGGCAGCAGCTAAAAATGACAGGATCTTTTTGGAGTCCGGCCCCATCATTGTGCCGTCGCGGCTTATATCTGAAAAATTTATATGCTCTATACCCTGAGACGCTAAATACCTGATAAAAGGCGAAACGCTGATATCCACAGTCTCCATCCAGGCCGAAGAACCTGTGCCGACGCTTAAAGACGAGGCCTTTTCTTCCATGCGCTTAAAATCAATGCTGGCTGCTATCCTTTTTATGCTCGACTTTACGTACTCGTCCTGAAGAAAAGATATATCCTCTATGATCTTAGTGCTCAAAACTACCCGGGCAGCACCCGTGTCCATATACTGCCTAAGTGCCGCGACATCCCTTATGCCGCCGCCGACCTCAGCCTTTATGCCTGTATTTTTTATGATATCTTTTATGACATCAAAATTCTGGAGGCTGCCGGAGCGCGCTCCGTCAAGATCAACAATATGCAAATAAGTGGCACCTTCGGACTCCCACTTCTTGGCGTATTCCAGCGGAGATAAAGGATATACCTTGGCGGTTTCAAAATCGCCTCTCTCAAGCCGCACGACCCTGCCCTTCATTATATCAATCGCTGGAAAGATCAACATTGTTCTATAAAGTTCCTCAATAATTTGATCCCTGTCTCCTGGCTTTTTTCGGGATGGAACTGCATGCCGTAAACCCGGCCTTCTTTGATCATGGAAGCGAACCTTATTCCGTATTCCGTCTCTCCTACGACGGCGGATCTTTTAAAGGGCCTCGCGTAATAAGAGTGACAGAAGTAAGCGAAAAAAGGCGCTTTGATATTCTTAAAGATATCCCCAGCGCGGTATTTTGTCTCTATCGCGTTCCATCCCATGTGCGGGCATTTAAGCCTTGATGAAAACTTTTCAACGACACCGGGGATAATGCCGAGGCCTGCTACTCCTTTAGACTCCTCGCTTTTTTCAAGAAGCAGCTGCATGCCAAGGCAGATACCCAACAACGGCCTGCCCAGCCCTACGAAATCTTTTATGGGTGCTATAAAACCCCTTTTTTTCAACTCCCTCATCGCATCGCCGAAAGAGCCTACGCCCGGCAAGATCAGTTTGTCGTAAGAAAATATCTTGCCGGCCCTTTCAATAATGTCGGCGCTTATACCCAGGGAAGAAAAAGTATTGCGCACGCTATATAGATTTCCCATCCCATAGTCAATGATAGCGGCTTTAACCGGCATGTTTATATCTTTCCTTTAGTGGAAGGTACGGCTTTGGAACGCGGCTCCTTTTCAACGGCCCTAAGAAGCGACTTGGCAAAAGCCTTAAAGACGGCCTCAAGGATATGATGCATGTCCCTGCCTTCCAGGACATCCACATGCACGGTCACTTTGGCGTTCACCACAAAAGCCCTTAAAAACTGTTCGGCATAACCCAGGCTGTATTCCGATGCCCTGGCAGGAACTTTTACATTATCCGCGTTGAATTTCAAAAAAGGCCTGCCTGAAACATCTAATGTCACCCTGACCAAGGCCTCATCCATAGGAACCGTAGCCTCGCCAAACCTCTTTATGCCCGCCCTGTCTTTAAGGGCAACGGAAAATGCCTCGCCTAGCGCGATAGCCACATCTTCATTAGTGTGGTGGATATCAACGCCTAAGTCGCCGGACGCCGAGAGTGCGAGATCCAATAACGCGTGTTTAGCAAACAGGCTTAGCATATGATCAAGAAAAGATATGCCGGTCTTGATCTTGTATTTTCCTTCGCCGTACAAATTTAGAGATACATTGATATTAGTTTCGCTCGTTTTCCTTCTAACAGCCGTTTTTTTTGCCATATCATCTCCTGGTCTTACTCAAATCTCTTTTTTACGGATTCAAAGTGTTTGCTTAACCCTTCTATCTGGCACAACTTTTCAATATGCTGTTTAGACTCCTCAAGCGTTTTTTTAGAATATGAGATGATATGCGTGCTCCTTAAAAAATCATTCGTTGACAATCCTGAAAAAAACCTCGCTGTCCCGGCAGTCGGCAAGACGTGGCTGGGGCCCGCGAAATAATCGCCGATAGCAACAGGGCTATAAGGCCCCAAGAACAAAGCGCCGGTGTTTTTTACTTTCTTGATGAACTTACGCGGATTTTTCGTCAAGATCTCTAAGTGCTCAGGGGCTATGCGATTGCTTATATCAATGGCTTCATCCAGATTTTTTACCAGTATGATAAAACCCTTATCGTGACCGGTAAAAGCCTGCTTGACCTCTTTGGCCAAGGACTTAGACGGCGTGATCAGAACAGCCAAGCCGCCGAAATGTTCCGCCTGAGACGCAAGATCAGCTATGCAATAAGGGACGTTGCTATACCTGTTGGCGATAACGACCAGCTCAGTTGGGCCTGCGAGCATGTCAATGCCGCAATAGCCAAAGACCTGGCGCTTGGCTTCTGTGACATAGTTATTGCCCGGGCCTACTATCTTATCAACCTTTTTTATTGTTTTGGTGCCAAAGGCCAAAGCAGCTACGGCATGAGCGCCGCCTACTTTATATATTTCATTGACCTTTAGAAGGTCAGCTACCACCAAGATATGCGGATTTATATGGCCGTTCTTATCAGGAGGCGTAACAAGTACAATGTCCTGCACGCCTGCTATCCGCGCCGGCAAAACACTCATATAGACGCAGGAGACTAAAGGCGCCGTGCCCGCCGGAACGTAAACTCCCACGCGTTCCAGGGGGTCTATCTTCTCGCCTAAAAATACGCCGTCCTGATTGATCTGCTTCCATGAGCGCTTTTGCTGCTTGGTATAGAATTTAGTAATATTGGCGATGATCTTCTTTAAAGTAGAGATGAATTCAGGGCTGATATCCTGGAATGCGGCGCTCTTTTCAGATTCGCTTACCCTCATCTGCCTCAAAGTCATCTTGACGCCGTCAAAACACTTGGTGTACTTTAAAAGCGCTTCGTCGCCGTTGACGCGCACATCATGGATGATACTATCCACACGCTCCTTTACCCTTTTATTTTGCGAGGTATTAAAGCGGCATATCAACTTTTCCAGGTCCTTTGAATGCGGTTTTATGATCTTCACGGGTCAGGCCTCCCCTTACGCCCGGCCCTTGATGGTATTGGGCCGGCCTAATCCTTTCTGGATTATATCTTTATTCTTATCAATCGTTCAATATCTTTCATGGCTGAATCAACTTTGCTTATTTCTTTTGTGCCGCCTTGCGCGAAATCTTTTCTGCCGCCTCCTGAACCTCCTGCCAAAGGCAGGACATTCTTTATCAGTTCATCCGCGCAAAGGCCGCGCTTTACAAGATCAGGGGTGACGCCGCATACAAAATAAGCGTTCTCTCCGGAAACAGAACTCAAGACAAATACTCCGGCAGCAGAAAATTTTGTTTTCAACAGGTCAACAGCCTTTCTTAAAAGATCAACGTCAAAATTTTTAAATTTATGGATGATAAGCGCCACACCTTTTATCATATCTGCCTTGCCTGCGATACTGTCTATATCATTCTTTAGCTCATTCTCCCGTAACATTGAAAGTTCTCTTTCAAGCGCTTTTTGACGCTCCAGGTATTGGCCTAATGCCGGAATAATGCCGTCGGGCCTTGTCTTAAGGGCGAGAGAGGCTTCCTCCAGGGCCGTCAGAGTATTCATAGAACGTTTATAGGCAAGCTTTCCGGTCAATGCCTCTATCCTCCTTAATCCGCTGCCCACTGATGACTCGGAAGTGATCAAAACCAGGCCGATGCTGCCCGTGGCATCCAGATGAGTGCCGCCGCAAAATTCTTTGCTGTAGTCCGCTATAGAAACGACCCTGACCATATCTTCGTATTTCTCGCCGAACAATGCTATTGCTCCTGTTTTCAGGGCCTCGCTCTTAGGCATCTGTTGAGCTATTAATTTATCGTTCCTGAGGACGTAATCGTTCAATAGCTCCTGCACAGCGTCCATCTCTTCTTCGCCGATATCTTTAAAGTGCGTAAAATCAAATCGGAACCTGTCCGGCTCTACCAAAGAACCAGCCTGCTGAACGTGCGGCCCTAAAACTTTCCTTAATACAGCCTGCAGGATGTGCGTTGCAGTGTGAGCGCGTTTTATTGCCTGACGGTGCTGTGGATCAACAGATGCCATAACTGCGTCATTGACCCTGATCTTCCGGCCATGGCCTGAAACCTCGCCTAAATGCACAATAGAGCCATCCTGTTTTTTAGTATCAGTTACAACTAATTTAAAACCTGTATCCGAGCCCACGATAACCCCTCTATCGCCGACCTGGCCTCCTGACTCACCGTAAAACGGCGTCTTATCAAGGACCACATTTATATTTTCGCCAACTAACGCCTCGTTGACTTCCTTACCGTCTTTGATCAACTGGATCACTTTTGCCTCGCAAGAATCCATATCATAACCTGTAAACTCAGAATTTTTCAACGACACCGCTCCTTTGTTAAATATATTGCCTGCCATCTTGCTTTTCGCCCTTGTCCTGTCCTGCGCCTCTTTAAACAGCGCGTTCATTTTGTCCTTGTCTACCGTTAACCCGGCCTTTGCAGAGCACTCTATGGTAAAATCAGGCAAGATGCCGTATGTCTCATATAAGTCAACGCCGACTTCAGCAGGTAATACTTTGCTGCCTTCGCGCTTTAGGCCTTCAATTATGGCGTTAAGCCTCTCGCTGCCGCCTTCCAAAATATTCTTGATGTATTTTTCCTCTTCGGCCTTGATGATCTGGGCGATATTGTCCCTGCGCTCAAGGACTTCCGGATATGGCTCGCTCATCGCATCAGCTACGCTTGAAACAATCTTATAAAGAAAAGGCTTAGGGTCTTTGGAAGGATTCATATATGCGCATCGCCTGATAAGCTTCCTGACGACATAACCCCTGCCGTCATTTGACGGCAAAACGCCGTCTGCGATGCAAAAAACCACGGCGCGCACATGGTCAGCTATCATATTTACAGGCCTCTCCTCACTCAACTCAACGGCATTCTTTACAGCCTCAACTATGGGACTGAAAATATCTATCTTGAAATTTGAATCAACACCCTGCAGCACAGAGGCCATTCTTTCTATACCCATGCCTGTATCAATATTCTTGTTAGGCAATGGTTCCAATACGCCGTTGTCCCTGCGATCAAACTGAGTAAACACAAGATTCCAGACTTCCACAGACTCGCCGCCTTCTTTTTGGTAATAGATCTCTGAACACGGGCCGCAAGGCCCGTTAGGGCCGTCTTTAATAGCGTTTGAGGGCCAGAAATTATCTTTCTGCCCGAACGACTTTATCTTATCTGGCGGAAGGCGGATATGGTCTTTCCAAATATTAAGCGCTTCTCCGTCGTCCTCGTAAACAGAGACCCAAAGACTCCCGGGATCTATCTCTAACGCCCTTGTCACAAACTCCCACGCCCACTCTATGGCCTCTTTTTTAAAATAGCCGCCAAAGGAAAAATTACCGAGCATCTCAAAAAAAGTATGGTGGAACGGCGTCAGCCCCACCTGTTCAAGATCCCCGGTCCTGAAACACTTCTGACAGCTTGTCGCCCTTTGAAGGCCTTTGCGCCTGCCTAAAAAGTAGTCTTTGAACTGGTTCATGCCGGCTGACGTAAAAAGAACAGAAGGGTCATTAGCAGGAACAAGAGAATCGCTCTTAACCAAGTTGTGGCCTTTGGCTACAAAAAAATCAAGATATAACTTTCTTAATGCGTTAGTAGTAAGGTTCTTCATGATACAGCGTCTTGTGCTTCGTCAGGTTTTATGTACTCAAAAAGGAGTTCAACAACTAGCCCCTTAGGATAACCGCGCCGCGCCAGGTATCCGTATAACCTTGAGAGCTTCTTATCAGCTGAAAACCTTGTCAAACTTTTCAGCTTATGTTCAATGACTTTGCGTATCGCGGCTTCTTCGTTGTAGTTTTCACCAGCCGCGCTCAAAGTCTCTTCAATAATATTTTTATCAATTCCCTTATTTCTTAATTCGTGCCTAAGCCTCGCTATACCCAACGGCCTCTTGATACGGCTGTCAACCCACAACTTCGCAAAAAGCCTATCATCTAATTGTTTTATTTTTTTAAGGTAGGCTATTGCCTCTCCTACGACCTCAGGAAGACATTCTCTTTTTCTTAATTTATCCCTGATCTCCTTCTCGCTTCTGGCCCTGAATTTTATCAAGCGTAGGCAATAGTTTTTGGCTTGCGTTAGATCTAAGGCCAGGCCCATTACTTCTTTGCTGCCTGCGCGTGAGCTTCAGAAAGCTTCCTTGCGTGTTCCTGGCGGATCCTCTTATCTATTTCGTTGGCTAGCTTCTGGTTGGACTTCAGGAATTGCCTTGCCGCGTCTCTGCCCTGGCCGAGCTTTTCCTCACCCATGAGTATCCATGCCCCTGATTTCTGGAGAATATTAAAATTGACGCCGGTATCAATAAGGTCAGACTCGCGGGAGATACCCTCAGAGTGGAGAAAATCTACTTCAGTCTCCCTAAAGGGCGCTGCCACCTTATTTTTGACGACCCTGATGCGGACGCGATTTCCGATGACTTCGTCACCTGACTTTAAATAACTTATCCTTCTTAGGTCTAACCTTACTGAAGCATAAAACTTCAAGGCCCTGCCGCCGGTTGTAGTCTCAGGATTACCGAACATAACGCCGATCTTTTCCCTGATCTGGTTGATAAAAATAACGCAGGTCTTTGATTTTGAAATAGACCCTGTCAGCTTTCTTAGAGCCTGCGACATCAGGCGCGCCTGCAGCCCCATGTGGCTATCGCCCATATCACCCTCTATCTCCGCTCGTGGGGTGAGAGCAGCCACTGAATCTATCACGACGAGGTCAATGGCGTTGGAACGTACCAAGGTCTCCGTTATCTCAAGGGCCTGCTCGCCTGTATCGGGCTGAGAAATAAGAAGGTCATCAAGATTAACGCCTATCTTTTTAGCGTAAGCGGAATCAAAAGCGTGCTCAGCGTCAATAAAAGCAGCGACGCCCTTTACCTTCTGCGCCTGAGCGATTATGCTTAAAGTGAGCGTAGTCTTTCCTGAAGCCTCAGGCCCGAATATTTCAATAACCCGGCCTCTGGGAATGCCGCCAACACCGAGCGCTAGATCCAAGGAAATAGACCCGGAGGATATAACGGGTATATCAAGCTTGACATCTTCGCCCAATTTCATAATAGACCCTTTACCGAATTGCTTCTCTATTTGGCTTAGGGCTAACTCCAGAGCTTTGAGCCTGTCAGAATTATCTTCAACCTTCTTTAAATCCTTCTCTTTGTTGTCTTTATTGACCATAAAAACCCCTTTCTTTAAAATCATCCCCAACCCCCTGCCCAATAGGGGCTTACGCCCCTCTTGCGCTCTACAATGTTCCTATTCGTCGCATCGTATCGCTGTCACCCCTTGGGGATGATTTTTGTGCTCCGCACATGTAGATAAATTTAGGTAGAAATTATACATCCGAATATCATCTTAGTCAACTAAATCCGACATTTTTGTCGCCTTGTGGCGACTTTTTTACCACCCCCTTGAAAAGCAATTTTCCATATGTTATATTTACCCTAGAAATACAATGTTCTTTTATATTGAGAAGGGCAAACTGTCCGAAAGGACAGGACGCAAAGCTACGAGCCTAATCCTTAATATAGGTATGGCTGTCGGGCTTCCGTGCACTTTTAACATATAAGTGCCTCGTTAATCCAAAGGACCCATTCAACTTTGAGTGGGTTTTTTTCTGCCTGCTGTAGGCAGGCCTGCCTGACGGTAGGCAGGCGTCCTGTTGCCCTTTTCCATATATGATAAGAGGCGCGATATGGACGCAAAAAAACTTCTAATTTTAACGGTTTTGACAATTCTTCTTGGAGGCGCATACTGCTTCGCCGGAGACACGACTATTACCGGTACGATGAGTTGCGTGATGCCGGAAATGGTTGAAATACAGCCCCCTAAGGAACAGGATATGGCAACCCCTATAGTCTCCGGCGCTTCAGGAAACTATGAAGTTCAAAAAGAAGAAAAACTTATTCAGACAGAGAAAACGGAAGGAAATAGAGTAACGGTCTATACGGTTAGCGCCAGGTAAGCTAAGCTGCTTCCTGGAGAGGGATGTTATAGACAAATGTAGCGCCTTCAAGCACCTTCACTGCCTTTATAACAGGGACTTTTGGTATAAATTTTACCGGTAGCGATCTCAAGTCCAGCTTCAATGTATGCTCGCCTGGTGTTAACTTCCTTAACGTATACTCGCCTAAAGGGCCGCTTACGGCTCTTCTGTTATCATCAAGAATAATTACAACATTGCTGATACCTTCTTCACCTGAATCATAGGCCCCGTTATTATTCTTATCGTTAAAGATGAGCCCTGAGATCTCAGAACGCGTGGTAATGCCGAAATCCACCCTTTTTGTCTTGGCATGGACAATGTCAACTTCCCGTATAGCCGAAGTCGTCGGGCTATATCCTTTGGGGATCGTGCTTAAGTCTAAAGAAAGCGTTGTTTCTTTTCCCGCGATATGAGGGATTTTATAAAAACCAGCGGCGTTGGTCACGCACGTTTTATTGTCAGGCGCCTTGACAACAACGCCTTTGACGCCCCTCTCGTAAGATTGTCTGGCGCCATCACCGCTCTGATCGTAAAATACATAACCGCAGAAACTGCCAACTGATTGCCAGCGGAAAGCGGTATCCCACAACAACCTGATGCCCCAGCTCAGATCAAAATCAAAATGCTTGGCAACTCCCGCCTTTTCTGCCCAAATATCAGATATCCTGCCCCTTATAAATGCCTCATTATCCGGCGTTGGCTTAAATGTAAGTTCAGCCGCGCCCTCCAGCCTGTCCTCTCCGCTCATGAAACTTAAAACCGAATTCGTATCTTCCTCATCCCTGTAAGATAATCTTAAATTGGTATAAAAGGGAGTTTTAAAAATTTGCCTGTTATAATTAATGCCTAATTCCTGCGCTGTGGGAAAAACCTCTTCATTAGAAAATTTGTTCCTTATAAGATTCATCTCTTTGCGGTAATATCCGTAGATATCATATACTATGCGCGCGCTGACGCCGGCTATGATCCTATTGTTATTAAAATCCTGGGCAGGAGATGAATAATTTTTGCTCTTGCTGTTTTGATAACTCAAGAAAGTACCGAGCTTCCTGAATAAAAATATTTTTTTTCTAAATGTCACTTCTTTGGTCTCAACTACCGCAGGCGATATAGAACCCATCTGATCGTCAAACGTATATCCGAGCTGGAGTTCATTGTGAGGGTCAAGCTCCCAACTAAGGCGGGTGTTTGAGTTATAGTTACGCCTGCCCGGCTCGTTGGGGTTGCCAAAGACCTTATCAAGAGTCGCTGAAAATGTATTTGAGATAGTAACTTCGCTGACCGGGCGGTAATTTATACTCAAGGCCTGGTTCATGGAGCCGCCGCCCGGTTTGCCTCCAAGCAGGCTTGCGAATTTTTTGTCGCTGTCGGTTGTTGTAAAACCAACTCGCAGTTTTGGTAATGTCACGGAAGTCGTGGCTGAGTAAGAGATGCTCTCAAGGTGGTCGTAGGCCATCTGGGCATCAAGGTTAAAACGCCCTAGGCGATAATCCATGCCGAATCCCGAAACATCGCTTGTCAGAACAGGCTGCGACCTCTCAGAGCCGTAGGAATGAGCGTAGAATGACTTAAAATTGACATTTTTTCCAGCTTTATAGTTGACGCCTATCCCCTCCAGCCAAGCTTTTTTTGTAGGGCTCAAACCAGATGATTGAGCTAACTGCGTGAAATCGCCTCCCGGTATAGCGCCCCAAAACGAAGTATAACTTAAAGTCTTATTAAACATCGGCGCACTCAATAAAATACCGCGAAGATCAGATGAAGGAAAACCGTAAGACGCAATGGCAGGCGTAAAGTCAAGCGCGCGAATAGTGAAATCCTTAAATTGATCGTAATGTCCGTTAGTCAACCCGGCCCTTACGTTAGAAACCCTGTAGGTACCGGAGCTCGTCCTATTGCCGGCTACAGCCGCGTCAACATTACCGTAGGGCGTCTGGCCGATAAGCGAAGAGCTATACCCGTAGGTAAGGCTTTGACGCTTAAGATCACCTACACCCCTGCCTGACATAAAGGAATCACCATCAATAGAATATGATAATTTAAAAGATTCCGGAAGATTTTCCTGCCTTAGTTTTTCCTGAGCGTCTTTCAAAAGCTGTTCCACAAATCTGCGAGGGCCTATCTGGTATTTAAATGACTTCCTCTCACTCCCCTGCCAGATATGCAAATAGGTAGAACCTGCTTCCTGAGGCTCCACAAGCAGATTATTTTCATCCTGCCTTGTGACTCTTAAATACGGGGGTTCAGTCACAATAAACCTGGTGATATTGTTGCCACGCATTATGACGCGATCGTCAATGCTTGTTTCAATATCAACATAATCTTTCCCAACTTGGCTCAGAGCTACATCTATAATAGTTTCAGATCCTGATCCTGAAACTCTTGAAAATGAAGAAGGCGTGCTGGCCTTTGCGCTAGCCTTCGGGCTAGATTTCTGAGCTATAACCGCTTGTTGAAATTCATTGACCTCGGAAGGGACTATTGCAGCGGCTTTGGCTACCGTAGCCTTCTCGGCACGGTCTAAAAATGAATTTACGGAAATGCCCTTTTTTACAATAATATCAATAAACTCTTTAGCGACATAAGAATCCGGATTAGCGAGCAGGGCTTTCTTGAATTCAACGAGGGCTTCAGGATATTTACCTATATCAAAATAAGATATGCCTTTTTCGCAGAGGAAATCGGCTATCTGAGGTGACACGCTCGCATAGACGCAGTCAAAAGGCAGGAAAAACTGCGCACTTTGCATACTTAATAAAATTATTAAGAAAGATATGAAAATTTTTTTTGTCACTGAGATCATGCGTCAGTCTTTCATAATAAGGGAGTTTACAGCGCCGCTGTGCTCAACGCTGAATTTGGCTTCCTTGATAAGGTTCCCACCGGTTTGAAAATCAAGGGTTATCAGCATATCATAATCGCCGGCTTTAAGATTCGTGGAAGGGGCTATTGCCTTTAGCGTAGTTTTGTCTTTGGGCAAGGTATAGACTTCTTCAAACGCGCCGCGCGCGTAGACATAACCCTGTGCATCCATAACGTTAAAAGTGCCGCTCGCTGCTATGTCGGTGTTCCCTGTATTAACAAGCTCGACCGATACATTGAGGCGGTTTAGATTTTGCGATATTTCTAAATTTTTCAATTCCGCTGTCTTCTGAATAGTTCCCTGCGGCTCCACATAAAAAAGGGCACCAAGCCTGTTTAAGACCTTGACGGTCATGGTATTGCCTTGCTCGTCAAGCTTTTCCATCTCGCCGCCGCCGGTCTCAAAAAACATCACCGAATAATATCCGCCTTTTGCGTCTTGAGGCACTGTTACCGTATAGCGTACCATCTGGGTGCCGCCTACGGGAAGAGTGAAATCCGCAGGATAAAAGTTTATCCAATTAGAACAAGATAAGGCCGTAGTGCCTTTAGGCATAAACTCCTTGCCCCCATCCTGCGACTTATAGACCCAATCCTCAAGATAGACTTTTACGGCTACGGGCTCATTCCCGTTATTTTCTACCTTGACCTCGCCGCCGTCATAGCTTCCCGAGGCAATGGCCAAACGGATCTTAGGCTTATCTATCCTGATGCCCGCCCAAGAACAAACTACGAAACAAAAATTAATGATCAATAAAAATAAAGCCGTATATATGATGTTATTTTTTTTCATACTTGATAAGCCTGTTTAAACACTAAAGCTTTACCCCCTATGCTTTCTTGTGAAAGCATAGGGGGTAAATTACTGCGTAACTTAATTGAGCGTTAACGTGAACGTGACCGTACCTGAATACGAACCTGACACCTGATCAGACGTGATAGGTTTCCACGCAGTGAAACTCTGCGGTGTTCCTTGCGGAGACGACCCATTAGTGCCTAAGCTGGTGTTAGTCGGAGACGTTGAGCCTGCCGCCGGACCGCTGATAGCGACAACAGCGCGGACCAACCTGCCTAAACCGCCAAGATCACTCTGATAAACAGACGATTGCGTAGCACCCGTTGTGCTTGTAGCCGCCGTCACAGGACCTACGGAAGCACCTGAAGGCGGAGCGCCTTGCGCTACACCTCCGACAACATCCTGCCACTGGTAATCCGGAACTAACAACACGGATTCATTGGCAATCTTAGCACCGCCAGGGCCTGTCAACTGCGTACCTGATTCAGTGATAATATACCTACGGCCTGATGTAGAGGCAATCATTAAGACATAGTAGAAGTATTGACCACGCATATACAGGAATTGCCCGAACGTCGTACTAATAGGATTCGTATCGGTTACCTTTGACAAGTTTCCAAAATCAAAAGACGGCGATAACGACACATCGGTCCCCTGTAGAAAAGGACTGATTGTCGGATCAAAACTAGTAGACGTCATCTTTTTAACAGTTTTCAGACTGAACTCCAAAAACTGCGGAACGCTAGCTGATGCAGGCCCTCCCGGACCTGTAACGCTTGTCTGCGCATAGCACAGAGGAGCGACCTCTAAAGCCAAAAAAGCGCACATTACTAAACACACGACGATTTTCTTTCTCATCTTACTTCACCCCCTCTCTCCCCAAGATTATATTTTAAGACCAAAAGCAATTTACAGCATGGATAACGAATAGAATATCTGTGTGGAATAATTGCCGCTCCTGGTGTCAGGCTGCATCGTTAATCTGTATTTAACTTTTAAATGCGCTCTCTCGCCACTTGAGCCGGAAGAAAAAATAACGCTCTCGCCATCTTTAACAGGCGCCTCCTTGGATACATAAGCATTAGGCTCATCTTTTGAATCTATTTCTTCTATCTCTATTGTAAAATCTTTCTCGGGTATCTTAACGAAACTTTCGTTCATCATGGGCCCTGCGACCTTCTGGATGATCTGATAAGGCCGGCCCATGTTAGATTCCGCATAGACATCCACATCGCAAATCTTAGGGCCTGTTTTATAGCTGACTTCGCCGAATTTGAGATTAACGCCTTCTTGGCCGTTAGAAAAGACTATCATTTCAAAAAGCGGCACGATATTTATCTCCACGTCCAGGCTGCCTACAACTTTTGGCGCAACGCCGGCAGTGGCTTCCTTCTCTATCACAAAATTCAACTTTGTCTTATAATCGTTGGTTTTGGCGAATCTAAAATCTTGCGCGGGTTTATAAGCGATAATAAATGCGTTCTCTGAACCCTCCGAGTCTGAAGTATATATAAGCTGTTTTTGTTTTGCCGCTGACAGATCGCCTTCGCTAGTCAAGCGTCCGTTCTGGCCCCCGGAAGCAGTGAACATGATATTTTTCAGGTCAAACTCATCGCCTGAACCGGACATAACATTGCCGCCTTCAAAACTTTGATAGATCCGGTAGGGAATTCCCAACGGAGCGCGGCATTTTATGGAGACTTGAGGGCTATCTTTAAAAGCCGAGTCATTTTTTTGGCTCATGCCCTTGGAACTGAATACTAACCGGTTGGTGCCGGTATTCGTGCTGACTTCTACCATAGGTGTAGAGCCTGCGCCTAACTCAACATACACGTTCATATTCACAACGACCTGTGACTGATTAGAATCAATTGGTGTCAAGATATAAGCTATCCTTCCGTAATAAGGACCCTGCATCTGAATGTCGGTTGGCGTGACCGTATACACCAGCTTAAAAGAATCATTATCGCCTGCGTTGTTAGACGTATACAGTGTCGTACTAAATTCATTGACAGGGGTTTCCTCGCGATAGACCAAGGTGCCTGAAGTGTTAGAATTTACCAAAGCGTACATCTTGAACTGCGAGTCAGGTAAAACAGTCCCGTCCATCGTAGCCAAGGGTGTAATGATATTTTGGGATACACGGTATTGCTTGCCTATGTCCGAGTTGACCCGAAGAATGACTTCTTTGGCCTGCTTGAAATCACCCGGGGAAAGCCGAGGAAAACGCAGATCAAAGCCGCCGTCTACAGGATTTACGGTCAGGTTAAAAGCAGCAAAGGAATGAGAGGCAAAACACAGGAATCCAGCGATAAAGAGAATAAAAAATTTTCCTGAAGATATTTTCCTAAACATAAATAATGGAGTTACTTATGCCTTAACAATAATATTATAAAACTTTTTAAAACATTTTCATAAGTATATTAACAAAACTCATATTTTTTGTCAAGTCAATTCTTTACCTATGACAGAGTCCCCTTCTATTCCCGTTAACAATACTCTTCTGATGTCCCCCTTTAGCGAACCTTCAATGTCTGCCTTTACCAGCATATAATTCCCGGTATGGCCTTGCCAGACGCCCATCTTCTCTATCTCAAATAAAACCGCCATTTCCCTGCCGATATAACTTTTTTTATAATCCGCGGCTATCTCTTCAGCCTTTTGCTTAAAAAGTGTGTACCTCTCCTTTACGACCTTTGCATCCGGCATTTTTACATTTCTGCAGCTCAAAGTACCCAGGCGGGGGCTATAAGAAAAGATATGAGTCTTCAGAGGCTTGACGAAATCCAAAAACTTCAGGGTATTCTTAAAACTTTTCTCATCCTCTTGCGGATATCCGACAATGAAATCGCATGTGATGGCAAGATCTTCTATCTTAGCCTTTGCCTTATCAACAATAGCGCTATAATCCCCTACTCTTAGCCTCTTGTTCATCGCCTCAAGCACGCGATCGTCACCGCTCTGAAAAGGGATATGAAGATGAGGCATGAGTTTCTTTGAGCCCGACATTTTATTGATAAGCCTGTCTGTCACGTCGCCTGCCTCTATGGAACTGAGCCTTATCCTCGCAAGGCCCTCAATTTCTTCAAGCCTTGTTATTATATCAACGATATCTTCCTTGTCTGAAAGGTCTTTACCGAAAGAACCTAAACAAACCCCTGTTAGAACGATCTCTTTGTGGCCGGCTCCTACCAGATGCCTAGCTTCAGATAAAATACGAACAGGCTCCTTGCTCTTTGACGGCCCACGCACAAGAGGAACGATACAATAGCTGCAACTGTTGCTACAACCATCCTGGATCTTTAAAAAACCCCTTGTCATGTTGCTGCGCACCGGATATACGCGGCCTCCTTCAACATAAGAAGACAAAGATAAGCCTTGGGCCCATCTGAAAAGTTCCTCTTTTTTGTCGTTCTCAAAAACAGCGGCAATACCCTCAATGCCCTCTATGGCAGATCTATCATAAGAGGCATAGCAACCTGTTACAACGATCTTTGCAGCCGGGTTGCCGCGCACGACGGAGCTTATGGCGTTGCGCGATTTTCTGTCAGCGTGATGAGTAACACAACACGTATTTACGATACAGACGTCGGCCTTTGCGTTTTTAGGGCTTTCCTGCCATCCGAGACTCAAGAATTTTTCCCTGATCCCAAGCGAATCGCACTGATTGACCTTACATCCCAATGTCCTGATATAAAATGTCTTCATCCGCCGAAATAGAGCCTCAAAAAACTCACGACACTTATGGCGGCCGTATCCACGCGCAGCACAGAATCTCCTAAACTCACTCCGACACAGCCTAAGCTTAACGCGGCCTCTATCTCATGCTTGGTGAAATCGCCTTCCGGGCCTATCAAGACCAAGATCTTCTTACCAGTAAAACCTGAAACTACTTCCCTTAAGGTATGAGATCTATCAGAAAGATTCGGCAAAAGACGCAATTCATACTGTCCCAACCTGCTAATGAGATCTTCAAAAGGCGTAGTTTCTCTTAACTCCGGCAGGAACAAAACCCCGCTCTGCGAGGCCGCAGCAATAATAATACGTTTGAAGCGCTCTCGCCTCTTATCAAACGTGCCGCTTTCTATTAATGTGCGCTCAGTCAACAAAGGAATGATCTCGCTAACCCCTAATTGCGCTGCCTTGTCAATGATATCCTCAAATCGCGCAAAGCGCGCATTTTTAGGAATTGCGCAAGCAAGGGTCACTATGATCTTACTCTCGCTCTTCTGCCTTCGTTTCTGCGCGTCTTTAATCTTCAGAACTACGCTGTTTTTATCTATTTTCTCTATTTTGGTTATATAACCCCCGCCTTCTCCGTCGCTAATAAAGACATCTTCGCCAGGACACAAGCGCAAAACACTCACAAGGTGGCGCACGTCATCGTTGTCAGTGATCTTTATTGCTTCCTTGCCTATATTACGCTTCTCAACAAAAAACCGATTCATTTAAAACCTCATTAACATTATACCAAGATAAGCCAAAATAATACCGCATACAACCTTAAGGGCCATAGATACCCTCTCGTGGCTTTTTAAAACATCTGCCAACCAGCCGGCGCCCATTGACAAGAATATCATAGGACTGATCACCGTACCCAACCCAAAAGAACCCATATAAACAATTCCCTTAAGCCAAGTGTCAGAAATAAGGGCTATATAACCCAAAACCGCTATTAATGGAAGACACGGTGAGAAAGATACAATCAGCCCGAAAATAATAACGCTCTTAGTATCTTTTGACCCGAGATACTTATGGATAAAACCGCTGCATTTAGCGCCAAAATAAGACTTCTTAATGACCAGAAACAGGCCTATAAAAAATAAAAAAAGCCCGAATAAAAAAAATATTATTCTTAACGAATTACTGTCAAGGAACTTCTGTAAAACCAGTTCTCCGAAAAACCCGGCTAAGCAGCCGAAAACGATATAAACTGCCATCCTTGTCACAGAAAATACAATATACGTCTTTAAACCACCAAGCATGTTTTCTTTGGTGGCAGCGATATAAGAAACTAAAAGCGGCCCGCAAGTCGCAAGGCACGGCCCAAGGCCTAAAAACAAACCGGTTAAAAAAAGACTCCACGCGGCCTTATGCATCTATGACCCTTCTGAAAATACATCTGCCTGGAAGGTATATATCTTTGCCGAGGGATCTTTATAACTATCCCAAGGAAGGCCTGCTTTCTGAGAACATAATTGCCCTAAGAAAGTATCAAGATCCCATTTTGTCTCTGTCGCAACCTGAGGAAGAAAAACGCCTGAGGAAAGGCCTTTCCTTATGATAACGCCGTCTATCCCCAGCCTGATATTGCGCCAATCGTCTATCAATTTCGGCTCGCTCAATACAGAGATCTCTATAGTAATATTTTCAAGTTCATCGGCCCCAACAGGCTCAAACCTATGATCATGGCTTGCGGATTCAACGCTCATCTTAGAGATGACTTTATAAAGCGGTTCATCTGACGTAAACGATCCTATGCATCCTTTCAACTCACCTTTTTTATGCAGTGTGACAAACGCCCCTCGCCTTAAGTTAAGGCCTTGGCTTTTTTCCTGAAATATTGGTAAGTTCTTTCCTGAGACTAGGGCGGAAATTGTGCTTCTGGCAATCTCAAGCAACCTTTTCTTATCCTCTTTGGTCAACATGGCTTCTTCTCCGTTTTTTAAAGTAATAACGGCGCTAAGATACCCTACTACTTTATCCTTGCCGCCGGCTGTATCGCCTGAATTAGCGTATTTTAAGGTCTCTGCTCTATCAGCTCCCAACATCTTTGCGTAAAGCATGCCTGTCACAACAGGCCTTATGCCGCAGACATTCCAACCTGTATCAACAACAGCATCCCATAGGGCTTTGGCGTCAAGGCTCTTGATAAAATTTATTGTTTTAGTGTCATATTGGATGGCCTCTTCATAGGGCCGATAGTGGGATAAGTCAGTGCTCGCAACAACGAGCACTGACTTATCTTTTAAGGCCTTTGCTAACGCCGCTGCCAGAAGCCGGCAATCCTCAAAAGACATATTGCCCAACATGACAGGGACTATTTTGAAGCCGCTTTTAAGGCTCTCCTGGAGAAACGGCAGCTGCACCTCCAGTGAATGTTCATGTTGAAAAAATTCCGGGTTAGAAAATATAAGGTTTGAGTTTGCCCTAATAAGGCTGTCAGCGAGCGTCTCATCAACCTCCAGGTTCCCTAGAGGCGACCTGAAATATCCTTGTTTATAAACAGACGCTCCTTTAAAAGAAAAGTAGTGGCTAGGCGCTAATATAACGACCGCATCAAAACTACGGCCCGATAACGCCTTAAAACCATAAGCTGCCACAGGCCCGGAATAGATATAACCCGCGTGAGGCGAGATCAATACTAAAGGCTCGCCTTCTAAAGCAACCTCTCCCGTCTCGTTGGTGTATTTAGCGACCATAGCCGCCAATTCATCCTTATCGGAAGGATAGAACGCGCCTGCGACATTAGGCTGCTTAATGTTTTCTGCTTCACAGAAAACAGATGACAGAAAACAGAAGACAGAAAACAGAAAAAAACAAAAAATTATTCTTCCGGATACTCTTTTCTGACATCTGACTTCCGTCCTCTGTCCTTTAGATTTATTTCCAAACCCCATCTATTCCCTCTGCGCAGAATTTACATCTTCCGTTTACGATATTTACATCCGTGATCACATATCCCGATCTGCCGATGACGACCTTCCCGCACTTAGGGCAAAAAGTATTCTCGGCGACCTCTCCGGCAACATTACCTATATAAACATACTTCAAACCTACGCCGCGGGCTATATCTCTTGCCTTCTGTAACGTTTCAACAGGTGTCGGAGAAAGGTTTATTAGTTTATACATCGGCCAAAAACGAGAAAAGTGTAAAGGCGTATTAGGCCCCAGATTATCCCTTATCCACTCGCACATCTTCTTAATTTCGGCAGGGTCATCATTCAAGCCCGGCAAAACAAGATTTGTTATCTCAAGCCAGACCCCTTTTTCTTTTAAGATCTTGAGCGTCCGCATGACATCATCTACGTTTCCCAGCGAGACTCGCGAATAAAATCTGTTGTTGAATCCCTTTAAGTCAATATTGGCAGCGTCTAAATAAGGACAGAGGTTGCGCAGCGGCTCCTCGTTGATGAACCCGGCGGAATGCATGACATTTTTTATGCCCGCTGCACGGGCGAGTTTGGCTATATCAAACATATATTCGTAATAAATGGTAGGCTCGGTGTAAGTATAAGCGATCACAGGAGAGCCGCTCTCTTTAGCTTTTTTTACAACATCCTCAGGGCTGAGATCCATAGCCTGGACGTCTTCCAGCAAAGCCTGTGAGATCTGCCAGTTCTGGCAAAACTTACATTTAAGATTGCACCCTACCGTAGCGATTGAAAAAGCCTTTGAGCCTGGAAGGAAATGAAAAAGAGGTTTTTTCTCAATTGGATCAATATGCACAGCGCATGGTTTTGCATACACGAGCGAATAAAGGACGCCGCCCTGATTTTCCCTCACCCCGCAGAACCCGCGTTTTCCTTCGCTAATAACACAGCGACGCGGGCAAAGCCGGCAATTGACCGATTTATTGCCCAGCTTAAAATAATAGCCGGCTTCATGAAGGATATCTCTTGATAAAACATATGGCAGGAAATTAAAAAATAGGAAGGCCGAAGCCAAGATGAGGATTGAACGGGCGTGTTTCATGCTATTACATTTAGGTGGTGGAGCAGAGGAGATTCGAACTCCCGACCCCCACGTTGCGAACGTGATGCTCTCCCAGCTGAGCTACTGCCCCGAAAGCTAATAGTAAAATAACCTAAATAGATACTGATGACTAACCGCTCCCGCTTGCGCGGGATTTCACTGGATGCGCCTATGGCGCATATTAAGGTGCTCAATTCGCAGTCACAGTATAAATTCGGCCTTACAACTTACATTCATTTCATTCTGTAAGCTGTGGCCTCATTTAATTATATGAATAGCCGCGATATTGAGCGCTGGAGTTCAACGTGACCTGAGGATTCGTATAATTTGCCGCTAATGAAGCGTTCTTTCTTAAAGTGACAGATATATTAGATACACCGTTTACCGGAGCAGA
>JAZDLG010000068.1:0-9400 GCA_043802125.1 Candidatus Omnitrophota bacterium | reverse complement strand
CAAACGCCCCGTGTTATTCTCGCTGTTAAAGACATTCCAGTAGTCATCATCTTGAATAACCTCAGAGTATTGGGGATTAGCAAAGAAGAATATCTATCAATACTTAATAGCCTGTAATTTTTCTCAATAATAATCTGGACATCATTTGGACACCGACATAAGTCGCATCCTCCCAATAGAACAAAACCCTTGCATATTCCCAAGGAAGGCGCGTGTTCCTTCAAAGGATAACCCCTGGAGGGCTTTTAAGATCAATCCACGATCAGCGCATGAACGAAGAGAAAGAGAATTATTGTTAACTGAGGCGTAAAACGAAAAATAGGACATTTCTAAATTGGTAAGAACAGGACATTTCTAAATTGGCTTGACATTAGCTATAGATTATATTGACACAAAGTTAGTATTTGGTAAAATGTAGTTCATTTTCCGACCACAGGCAGAACAGTTCTCAGCTGCCCAGATAGCTCAGTCGGTAGAGCGATGGACTGAAAATCCATGCGTCGGGGGTTCAATTCCCTCTCTGGGCACCATTTTTCTCCCCATGGCAGATAAGATCGCAGATATAGAAGGGCATATCAAAGACATCCAGGAGATCTCTATCGCCATAGACTCCTGGGATGACGTATTTTCCGATTTTGACCCCAGTCCTCTTGAGCACAGGATTTTATCCGAAGATTTTATCTCCGAGCTGAAAAAAAGGCATAGGGAGACTCAGCGTGGCAATTTTATAATCACGATCTACGCGCCTATTTCTTTAAAGGATGAGGTCTCTGAGCGTCTTGTTAATAAACGCCTCAAGCAATATTTTAAATTCACCCAACTTTCTATTCAAAAAGAGGTAAACGGCTCCAGGGCTAAGGGCGCGATCTTTGTTATCTGCGGCATCTTTTTTCTTGCTCTTTTGACGTTTGTCGCTTATTTTAAGACGATAGATACTCTATCGCTTGAGCTGGTGAGCATCCTTCTTATGCCGTTGGGTTGGTTTGGCATATGGGAAGGGTTTTCGCATATAATAGAGACGCCGCCTCTTTTAAAACAGGACCTTGAGATGTTTGAAAAGATGAGCAAGGCGACATTCAAATTTAAATACGCAAGTCAGGAGGCATCTTGAAGCGCATTGGGGCATTAATTCTCGTTTTGTTCATGCTCTTAGGCACAACAACATCAGCTTTTGCAAAAAAAGTCGGCCTTCAGTATTGGCATACCGAAACGCTAAATTGGAAAATAAACAAAGACTGGAAATTATCCTTCGCAGAAGAACAGCGTTTTGACGATGATGCCAGCCACTATTTTTATCAGGAAGGGGATATTACCGCCACATATTCCGGCATCTCAGATTGGTTTGATGTCTCTTTAGGTTTTAAGCACGTCCTGACCGAAAGCAATAACAGGTGGAAGAGGGAAGAGTGGTTTCCTATTATCTCCGGGCTCTTTAAATTTAACATAGGTAAATTCAGCCTGACGGACAGGAACAGGCTTGAATACAGGATAAGGGAGGCGGCTACGGATTTCTGGAACTATAGGAACCGGCTTACTGTCAAGGCTCCCTGGAAATTTACTTCTTCTCAGATACGGCCGTATATCGCAGATGAATTTTTTGTGAATGAGACAGTAAGCGAAAACAGGAGTTACGCGGGTTTTACTTTTAATATTACGAAAGAACTGAGCGCGGATATCTATTATCTGCAGAAACGTAACCGCGGCGGCGGAGGGCATTGGACAGCGTCCAATGTTGTCGGCACAATCTTAAGTTATTCATTTTAAATGACGACACGAGTTATAGAGCGTTGCATGCGATATAACTCGTTCGTCGGAATTTATACCGATACTAGCAAGCAGATTTCTGCAAAATCTGCGTAGCGGTTTAGTAGCGGTATCTAATGAGCACGTGACGTATGTTACCTGATAGAAAAGGACATTTTGGTATTTACGGCGGCAAGTACGTTCCTGAAACGCTTATGGGAGCGCTGGCAGAGTTAGAGAAGGTATATGCCAAGGCCCGCCGTGACAAAAACTTCAGACAAGAGCTCGCCTATTACCTCAAAGAATACGCAGGCAGGCCGACGCCGCTGTATTTCGCCAAGAACTTAAGCCATCTTTTAGGCCACGTCAAAATTTATTTAAAAAGAGAAGACCTTCTTCACACAGGCGCCCATAAGATAAATAATACGCTTGGCCAGGCTCTTTTGACGCTGCGCATGGGAAAGAAACGCGTTGTTGCTGAGACAGGCGCCGGCCAGCATGGTGTTGCTACAGCCACTGTTTGCGCTCTCTTTGGGCTTGATTGTTTTGTCTATATGGGCGTCAAGGATATAGAGAGGCAGGCGTTGAACGTCTATCGCATGAAATTGCTGGGCGCGACCGTCGTGCCGGTAAAAAGCGGTTCCCAGACGCTGAAAGATGCGATGTCAGAGGCTATCAGGGATTGGGTCACTAATGTTAAGACGACAAATTATATCATAGGTTCTGTGGCCGGGCCTCACCCATATCCGATGCTGGTGAGGGATTTTCAGGAGGTCATCGGCAAAGAGGCCAAGCGTCAGATACTGACGATTGAGAGAAGGCTGCCGGATTACCTGGTGGCTTGCGTGGGCGGCGGAAGCAATGCTATGGGGCTGTTCTATCCATTTTTCAAAGATAAAAAAGTCAAATTTATCGGCGTTGAGGCCGCGGGTTTTGGCCTCAACACAAGCCATTATGCCGCCACACTCTTGCGAGGCAGCGTGGGCGTATTACACGGCGCTAAAAGCAAACTTCTGCAGGACGATGACGGCCAGGTCAAGATAGCGCATTCCATTGCTGCAGGCCTGGATTATCCGGGCGTCGGGCCCGAACACGCTTATTATAAGGATATAGGACGGGCAACGTATTTTGCCGTGACTGACAAAGAGGCATTGAGAGGGTTGAAACTTCTTTCAGTCACCGAGGGTATTATCCCCGCGCTTGAGACAGCCCACGCCATCGCATATTTAAAAAAGTCATCGCGCAAGTTTAAAAAAGGCGCCGTTATCATCGTCTGTCTTTCGGGACGCGGGGATAAAGATGTCCAATCGCTGAAATCATTATAAAAATGAACAGAATAGATAAAAAATTCAAAGAATTGAGGAAGAACCGCAAAAAGGCTTTTATCGCTTTTCTGACCGCAGGGTACCCAGACCTCTCCACTACCGAAAAACTTGTCCTGGAGTTTGAGAAAAACGGAGCTGATATAATTGAGCTGGGCGTGCCTTTTTCAGACCCTATTGCCGACGGCCCTGTTATCCAGATGTCTTCTTATGCTGCTTTAAAAAAAGGCGTGACCCTGAAGAAAATATTGAGTTCTGTCTCGCGCCTGCGCCGGAAGTCTGCGATCCCGCTGGCAGCTATGAGTTATTTTAACCCCATCCTGCACTATGGCCTGTCGCGTTTTATCAAGGATGCGGTCAAGGCCGGACTTGACGCGGTCATTGTTCCTGACCTGCCTCCTGAAGAAGAGAATGATTTTTTCAAGGAAGCGCTGAATGCCGGCCTTTACGTAATTAGATTTATCGCTCCTACGACCTCTCGCGCGCGCGCGAGGTACATCACGGCCACAGCCCGCGGGTTTATTTACTTTGTTTCTCTGACAGGCGTGACAGGCGCGCGCATGAGCTTGCAGGAGGGGCTTAGGTCTCAATTGAGCAGCGTCAAAAAGACAGCAGGTTTTACCCCGGTATGCGCCGGGTTCGGTGTGTCAACGCCGGCTCAAGCGCGCCTTGTCTCCTCAATGTGCGACGGAGTAATTGTTGGCAGCGCCATTGTCAAGATGATATCAAAACACATCGGCCGGCCGGGCTTGGTCTCGGCAGCCGGCGCGTTCGTTAAGAAAATGAAAGGTTGACCCCATTGTATAAGATCGTTGAGTATAACAACAGCGCTAAGCTTATCTATAAAAAAATGCCGGATGTCTCATCTGTCTCCTTTGGCATATGGCTTAATACCGGGTCAAGGAATGAAGACACAGCCATCAATGGGATAAGCCATTTCTTAGAACACCTGGCTTTTAAAGGCTCAAAGAATTATACAGCTGACGAGATCAAGGAATCCATAGAGGGTGTCGGAGGTTCTTTGAACGCTTTTACTTCCGAAGAAAATACCTGTTATTATGCCAAGTTCCTGGCAAAACATTTAAAAAGCGTTATGAAGGTGCTTTCGGATATGGTGCTTTGTCCGTTCTTGAAAAAAGAAGATATAGAAAAGGAGCGGACCGTCATCATTGAAGAGATCAAGATGTATAAAGACCTGCCGCAGTTTCAGGTGCAGGAGCTTTTTGATGATATGATGTGGCCCAACCATCCGCTTGGCCGTAATATCGCAGGTTCCATCAGATCCGTATCCGGTATAGGCCGCCGTCAGATCATGAATTATCATGGCTCTTGGTATACCCCGCAGCATATTGTAATTGCTTGCGCCGGCAATCTGGATGAAGATATCCTTGAAGCGGGCTCTAAAAGCATCTTTTCAAGATTGAAGAATAATTCCAGGAAGGCCTTTAAGCCTTTTTTAGCATCTGATACAGGGCCTCAAGTCAGGGTTATTTCCAAAGACATCAAACAGACGCATATCAATCTTGGATTTCCCGGGTTGAACCGCTCTCACAAAGACCGTTACGCGCTTGGATTGCTTCATGTGATCTTAGGCGGCAATATGTCCAGCCGTCTTTTTAATGAGGTTCGTGAAAAGAAAGGGCTCGCTTACGAGATCGCGACCCATGTCAAAAAATTAAAAGATACGGGGGCCTTTTTTGTCCACGCGGGCATTGATAATAAAAAATTAACAGATGCCGCAGCCGTTATCTTTAAAGAATTTGACAGGATAAGAAGAAAGAAAGTATCTCGCGGAGAGCTCAGGCGCGCCAAAGATTTTTTTATCGCTCAATCGCAGATGGCGCTGGATGATTCTCTTGACCACATGCTCTGGATGGGCGAGTCTTTGATGAACCTGGGGTTCATGCAGACTAAGTCAGAGATGCGAGGCCATATTGAACGTGTCACCTCAGAGGATATACAGCGGCTATGCCGCGAGATCTTAAGGTTGGATAGGTTGCAATTTGCAGTTGTGGGGCCCCAGAGCCGCGGCGCTGAGGAAAAAATCAAGGACATGATCTTAAAATGAATTTGACAGTGATAAAGAGTTATGGTAAAAAGGATGCGTGTGTTTTTGTCCATTGACCAACAGGAGGATAATATGGAAGGTTATTGCATGAAGTGTAAGACAAAGAAAGAAATGAAGGATTGCAAAGAGCAGGTCATGAAGAATAAACGCAAAGCGGCTAAGGGAAAATGCGTAAGCTGCGGCACATCCATGTTCAAGATCCTTGGCAATAAGTAAATGACGACACGAGTTATGGAACATAACTCGTTTTCGGAATTGAGCACCATATTGTTTTTGTAGCGAAATCCCGTGACTGCAAATTGAATACCATAGTATTATTTTAGTGAAATCCCGCGAAGCGGGAGCATTTAGTCATCGGGATCTAGGCAGATACAAGGGGGAAGAGAAAATAGAAACAAAGAAAAAGGCTCTCTTAGCAGCTAAGCTGGCTCTTGAGAGGAAAGCAGAAGACTTGGTCATCCTTGACATGAGAAAGGTGGCTAATTTCTGTGACTACTTTGTCATATGCAGCGCTTCTTCTCAAAGAAGAGCGGCCGCCATAGCAGAGCTTATTGAAGAGAAATTTGACGAGCACGGCCTGGTGCTGAAGTCAAAAGAAGGCAAAAGAGAAGGCATGTGGATACTATTGGATTATTCCGATATAGTTATCCACATTTTTTTTACTGATGTCCGCGATTATTACGCTCTAGACAGGCTATGGGCGGACGCCAAAAGGGTAAATGTTCCAAAGGGTAGAAAAACAACTTCTGTCTCTCCTCAAAGAGAGCATTGAAAGTTCATGTTGCGGCACTTCCCAGCAGCCCGCTTTTTACGATATCCTCAATAGCCTGACCCTGGAAGTCCCCAAAGAAAAAGAGTTTGGGGATTTTTCATGTAATGTCGCCCTGCGCTTGGCAAGTCTCTTACGTAAAAACCCAAAAAGTGTCGCGCTGGATATTGTCTGCGCATTAAAGAAATTGTCGTCAGAGATCAAAGGCGATGCTTTTGTCAAAGACGCCGAAGTCAAGGGCGCCGGTTTTATCAATATTTTCCTGAAAGAAAAAGTATTTTTTGATTATCTTGCCTTGATCCATGATTCGCAGGAGCAGGCGCTCAAGCTTGACCTAGGGCGCGGCACGCGCGTGCTTCTTGAGTTCGTCAGCGCTAATCCAACCGGTTCTTTATCGGTTGCCCACGCCAGGCAGGCCGCCGTAGGCGACGCGCTCGCTAATTGCCTGGTTGCGGCAGGTTATGACGTGACTCGCGAGTATTATCTCAATGACGAAGGCAATCAGGTCAATATTCTGGGCAGTTCTATTCTTTTGCGCTATAGAGAACTGGGAGGAGAAAAAATAGAATTTCCTGAAGACCATTACCAGGGTACTTATATAACGGATCTGGCCAGGGAATTGTTTGATGATAAGGCTTTGCGCTTAAAAATAGAGAAACTTTCCGCGCCTGATAAGGAGCTATTTTTCAGCGAACATGGCACACAGAGGATACTTGATATCATCAAAAAAGAATTGGATGATTTCGGCGTTCGTTTTGACGTCTGGTATAGCCAGAAAGAGCTGGGAAAGTCCGGAAAAATAGAATCTACTCTTGAGGGCCTTAAAAAGAAGGGCTTTATATATGAGGCCGAGGGCGCTGTTTGGTTTAAGTCTACGGAGTTCGGAGATGACAAAGACAGGGTGGTGCGCAAGTCCGATGGCGGCTACACTTATCTGGCGCCGGATATCGCTTATCATGAAGATAAATTCAGGAGAGGTTTTAAAAAACTTATCAACCTGTGGGGGCCTGACCATCACGGCTACATACCCCGAATGAAGGCCGCTGTTCGGGCTTTGGGTAAGGATGCTGAAGACCTTTCGGTCATAATAGTGCAGCTGGCTACGTTGTTCAGGAAAGGCGTGCCAGTGCCTATGTCAACGCGCAAGGGTCAGTATGTGACCCTGCGCGAGGTTTTGACCGAGGTCGGACGCGATGCCTCAAGGTTCTTTTTTCTCATGAGAAAGACCGACAGCCACCTTGATTTTGACCTTGAGCTTGCCAAGAAACAGACTTCGGAAAACCCCGTTTATTACGTTCAATATGCCCATGCCCGCATCTCAAGCATACTCGCCGGCGCGCAGGATAAGAAATTTGATACTAAAGAGCCTGATCTTTTGCTTTTAAAAGAGCCTGAAGAGCGGGATCTCTTGAAAGCGATCTTTGAGTTTAGCTATTGCCTTTTTGTTTGCGTCAAGCAGCTGGACCCTTACGGCCTGACGTTGTATCTGCAGTATTTGTCCGGCGTTTTCCATCGTTTTTATGACAGGCACAAAGTTCTTTCCCCGGATGACCACCTGACCCAGGCGCGCCTGTATCTTATCGGCGCCGTCAAGATCGAACTCGCCTGCGGCCTTAGAATCCTCGGAGTATCTTCACCTGAACGAATGTGATTTTCAGCGAAGCTGAAAGCTATGCAGAAGACCTGGAAAATAAAAGAACCGGATGTTGAATTGAAGAATTCACTGGCTAGCGACTTAAGCGTCAGCGGCTTATTCGCCCAGCTTTTGATCAATCGCGGCATAAGCGAGAAGAAAGAAGCTTTAAGTTTTTTGAGGTCAGAGCTCTCGGATCTGCATGACCCCTTTGCCATGGAAGGTATGGCAAGATGCGTTGAGCGCATACACCTCGCCGTGCAAAGAAAAGAAAAAGTATTTATCGCGACAGACTTTGACGTTGATGGCGTGACGTCATGCGTCTTGCTTGAAACAGAACTAAAGCGCTTGAAGCTGGAGTTGGCGCATTATGTGCCTAACCGCGTAAAAGACGGATATGGCTTAAACCGGGAAGCTATAGAATTAGCTAAACGTTTCGGCGCCAAGGTCTTTATATCTCTTGACTGCGGGATAACGAGTGTTAAGGAAGTAAAAGAACTAAACAGCTCAAAGATAGATTGTCTTATCGTGGACCACCATGAACCGCCTGCAGGTTCGCTTCCTCCGGCCTTTGCCATCCTGAATCCCAAACAAAAAACATGTAATTATCCTTTTAAAGATCTAGCCGGAGTGGGCCTTGTCTATAAACTGACACAGGCGCTGGGTAGTAGCGACCCGCGCGAGCACTTAGACCTTGTGGCTTTAGGCACTGTAGCGGATGTTGTTCCATTAAGAGGCGAAAACAGGATTTTCGTGAAACACGGCCTTGACGTTTTGAACGCGACAAAGAAGCAAGGCTTAAAGTCGCTTATGGCCGCCTCAGGCATTAAAAAAAAGAAAGTCTCAACACACTCCATAAGTTTTATCTTAGCACCCCGTATCAATGCGAGCGGCAGGGTTGATTCTGCCAGTTCTTCCCTGGACCTGCTTTTGAGTGAGGATTCCAGGGAGGCTGATATGTTGGCTCAATACCTTAATGAGCACAACAAAGAAAGGCAGAAGATAGAAGAGAAAGTGCTTTCGGAAGCTATGGGTTTGATAGAGCGCGACGTGAATTTTAAAGATGATCTTATAATAGTCCTTTGTAAAGAAGACTGGCATCCCGGGGTATTAGGGATAGTCGCCTCAAAGATAGTGGACCGTTTTTACAGGCCGGCTATTATCATATCGTTGCAGGATAATGTTGGCAGAGGCTCGGCGCGTTCTGTCCACAATTTCCATATATACGAAGCCTTGGCCCAGTGTGGGGCTTTTTTAAAAGAATTCGGCGGCCATAAATACGCGGCAGGTTTGACCATAGACCGGGATAATATCGCCGAATTTAAGGCATTATTGAATGTGATAGCCCGCGCCAATTTTAAGAATGAAAGTTTATCACCCGTGCTTGAAGTGGATGCCCAGATCCCACTGTCCCTAATAGATGAGAAACTGTTTCTGGATATTGACAGGCTTAGCCCTTATGGCGAAGGTAATCGCAGGCCCATATTTGTTTCCAGAGGACTTATCGTTAAATCAAAACCGCAGGTCGTAGGAAGAAATTCATTGAAGTTCTGGGTCAGCGATGGCGAGTTGACTTATGAAGCTATCGGGTTTGGAATGAGTGATTTTTTTGGGATGGCGAGTGAAGCTCATCGCATAGATCTGGCGTATTGCATTGGCCGGGACGATTGGAATGCTCAGAATCTCATCCAATTAGAGATCAAAGATATTAAGCCTTCCTGATCTTTCCTGCCTTGAGGCATTTGGTGCAGACATAGACCGTGTGGACCGTGTTGTTATTATCTATAATACGCATCCTTTGGACATTAGGTTTGAACGTGCGTTTGGAGCGGCCTGTGATCTTTCGGCCTGCGCCGCCTTTTCTT
>JAZDLG010000022.1:0-3658 GCA_043802125.1 Candidatus Omnitrophota bacterium | reverse complement strand
GACATAAGATCCCGCAGGGGCATGGTGTCTGATGCAAGTGTAATGGCTAAAAGAGGATGATCCTCGGCGCTGACCTTACTGACAATAGCAGGGTCAAGGTCTTTGGGCAGCAACCTCTGCGACTGGGAGATCTTTGTCTGGACCTCCTGCACCGCTGTGTCTATATCTTTGCCTAATTCAAATTCTATTGTAATGGTAGCTGAGCCCTGATGGATAGAAGAAGAAACATCCCGCACGCCCTGGATACTCATCACGCCGTCTTCAACGAAATCAACGACATCCGTCTCCATGACTTCAGGTGCCGCCCCCTCCCACGTCAAAGCCACCGAAACTAGCGGGAAATCAACAGAAGGCAGCTGGCTGACACCCAACCTGCTGTAGCTGATAAGGCCGAAGATCATAAAAGCCGCCATCAACATCCACGAAAAAACAGGATTTTTTATTGAAACATCAGAAAGCGACATTTTGACTCCCTGTTGCAACGAGCAACCGCCAATATGCCCTTTTAGCTTCATAAAGGCTGTGTATATAATTCCTTTTAGATGTCTGCCATTTCTGGATGGCGTCCAAAACGTCAATATTATTGACCAGATTAAATTTGTAATCTTCTTTCTGAAGAGAATAATTCATCTCTGCCGCTGACAAGGCTCTTTTAAGCGCGTTATATATCAAAAGGGCCGATTCAAACCTCACATATGAATCACGGATATCCTGAACAGCAAGGCGCAGCGTACGGCTTGCTGTCAGCTCTGCCTGACGCGCCTGCGAAACAGCTGATTTTACGACTCCGAAAGTTTCCGTCCCCTGAAAAATAGGGACAGTAATGTTCAATTTAGCATCCCATTCGGTATTTGTCGGGGAAATAGTGCGCTTTGCGTAATAATTGCTTTCAAGGCTTACCGTGGGAAAAAACCCGCTTCTGGCAACGATAACGCCATTGCGATAAACGTCCCAGGCATTTTTGGCAGCTACCACGTCCGGCCTAACCGCGGCTTTGGAAATATAATCGCTCTCCGGCCTCATAAAAGGAGGAACAGCTTCATTATCTATGATCTCCCTTACCGGCCTGCCCACCAAGAATTCCAGAAGTTGCCTTACCAGGACATCCCGGCTTTTGACGAACTCAATATCAGCTACAACGCCAAAAAGCTGAGCCTCGGTGTTTACCACTTCGCTCTTTCGTGATCTGCCCAGTTTTTCCCGTTCGTTTAATTCCTTGAGCCTATCCTTAAGCGCGCGTTCTATTGTATGAAGAGACTTTAGGTCCTCCCTTACCTCCATAAGAAGATAAAAGGCATCGGAGACGTCCGTAAATAGCAGCTGTTTGGCGCGTATTGTTTCGTTCGTTCGCTGGTCTTTTTCAGAACTGCCGCCTCTCATGGCCGCAAACTCTTTAAAACCCTGAAAAAGCAATTGCTTAACAGTAAATTTCTGAATTGACCCTTTATTCGTGGAAGTAACGGGCTCGCCCCTGTAAATATCCGAAGAAAACGTGACATGCGGCAGGAGTGTGCCTAAAGCCTGAAGAAAATGGCCTTCTGCCTCTTTGATACGCTCGGCGTCTATGGCAATGATCTCACTTTGCTTTAGCGCTAACGCGTAACAATCGGGCAGAGTCAAAGGCTTATCTGCGACGCTGACGATTCCTTCTGCAAAAGAGCTGCCAGCCGAAAATAACAAAACCGTTAGGCCTATAAATATATTTTTCATTTTAAAGTTTCTAAAACATGCCTGAGGATATTCAAATAATCCTCTCTTTCTTTTTCGGAGATCCTGCCAAATGCGTCAATGATCATCTGGCGCCTCTCAGCATTGACCTTATGGGTCAATGCGGCCCCTTTAGGCGTCACGTGTATATAAATGACACGCCTGTCTTTGGGGTCTGATTTCCTGGCCGCATATCCACCCTTGACTAAGCGGTTTACAATACCCGTCATACCCGCTGTTGTGATGTCCATATGATGCGCAAGCTCCGTCATGTTCAAAGGGCCCTTTTTATCCAAAATTGAAATAACTATGAATTGAGGCACAGTGATCTTTCCTTTATAGAGTTCATTAGTCTGGCGATGAGACATCTCTTTCATCATCAAAGGGATTATCTCATTTAATTTATCCGCGAACGCGTCTAAAGTAATAGGGCACATACTTAACCTCCTTAATAATCAACTACATTAACTATCAACAATATTAAATATAACATCCCTTGTGGGGTTTTGTCAAGCGAAAGGCTGGATGGTTACTGCAGGCCGTAATATTTCTTTATTGCGTCGCGGATATCGTTCTCACCCGATAAAAATATTTTAAGCTTGTCTACGCCCGCGTAAGACCTTATCTCTTCAACCGCTTTTGAATTCAGCGGGTCAGTCAAGGCCACAAACAGGCAATCGCCTACTTTTTTTAAAGGGACACACTTGCAGGCTAATGCAAAATTACCGGTGAACGCTTTTAAGGCTGACGGCTCTATTTTAAAATCTTTCAGATTAAGGTAAGGCACGCCTATTTGCAGCGATAGGATAGAAAATATCTTCTCTTCGCTGGCAAAACCTAATTTCACAAGCGTAGAACACAAAAAATCCTTATTATTCTTCTGTTCCTCTAAGCCCCTGTGGAGATCTTCGTTAGATATAATGCCGTCCCTGACTAAGAGCTCTCCGACATATTGGTCATTATTCTGTAAGGCCGTCATTTAAAGCTCTCCCCTCTTATGCAAGGCTGCCAACACCCTTACCAGATACGGATTAAATTGAGTGCCGGTGCAGCGCTCTATCTCTACCATAGCCTGCTCTTTTGTAAAAGCGCAGCGGTAAGGCCTGTCCGTAGTCATGGCATCATAGGAATCTGCCACTGAGATAATAGAAGCGATAAAAGGTATCGCCTCGCCTTTAAGTCCTTCGGGATAACCCGACCCGTCGTATCTTTCGTGGTGATATTTGACTCCCAGGATGACCTCGTCTAATGCTTTTATCGGCTCCAGTATCATGGCGCCGATAATACAATGTTCGTTTATCTTCTTTCGTTCCTCATCAGTCAGCTCACCTTTTTTATTAAGGATAGCTTCCGGCACGCCTATCTTTCCGACATCATGAAGAAGGCTGGACACATGCAGGTCATCAAGGAATTTAGCATCAAGTTTTTTGCTGCTCTCGGCTATGATATGTTTGCATATAGCAAGGCTGTATTCCGTGACCCTCATCGTGTGGCCGCGAGTGTAGTGGTCCTTTGCGTCAATTGCCGCGGAAAGCGCCATCGTCGTTTCCAAAAACAGTTTTTTATTGCGTTCTATCTCAAGCTGCAGGTCTTCAAATAAAAAAGCGTTCCTTAAAGCCATGGCCACGTCATTTGCAAGGGCGTTAAAGAAATCCAGCTCGTCTCTCTTGAAGGTCTTCTTGTTGACCTTTTCGCCCAGCATCAATATCCCCAATAGATTGTCCCTGTAATAGGCCGGCACGCAAACGACCGTATCAAAACTCTTCATCTGGAACTTTATAGCGATAAGAAGTTTTTCAAGCTCTTCTTTGCCGGCAAAGAATCCCGTGTCAGAAAGCTGGGCGTTAATTTTAGAAAGTAAAAGTGCGCCCCTCTCAAGCAAAAGAGAATTATTGGTGTCATTAAAGAATCTTATTATCGGGGAATGTTTATCAAGGCGCACAAGCCCTGC
>JAZDLG010000071.1:0-14817 GCA_043802125.1 Candidatus Omnitrophota bacterium | reverse complement strand
GTAATCAGGCATTTAAATATCTGTTTTCTGCAATCATCTGAAACTTGACAAAATAATTAGTGGCATAAAAACTAAGCCACTGACTGAGAAAACATTTTTTCTACGTTTTGGGGTGCTGCACATAATTCTTGCACCGGCCGCAGTTTTGTCCGCTATTCTCTGGCACAGATATCTTAATATTTGGCAGGCTCGCAATGACAGGGGTCTCCGAACAATGGTAAACCCAGACATTTGCATCTCTGATAGATCGCCCCGTTCTTTTTGATATAGATAACATAACTTTCCGGAAATAAATGGAAAAACCCTTTTTCGTAAAAAGTGACCCTCCAATCATTGTTGCTTAGTTGCACGACCTCGGGATGGATGATGTTATAATAATATTTGAGATCCGTCTGGATGAGATCGTGCTTCGCGATAAGCACCGCTTTGGTTCTATTTATGCCGTTCGAGTAATTTATTTTTGCGTAATTGCCTTCTATGGACCCTATCGTTGTGCATCCGGATAACAAAATTATGGTCAAAACGACCGGATAGCTTAATTT
The DNA here is from genome assembly GCA_043802125.1 of Candidatus Omnitrophota bacterium. Lineage (GTDB taxonomy): Bacteria > Omnitrophota > Gorgyraeia > Velamenicoccales > Velamenicoccaceae > Phelpsiimicrobium. The sequence goes on along the minus strand of JAZDLG010000071.1, from coordinate 14,275 downwards.
ATTCATTTCTTCCCTGAGAAGTTAGGTTCTGTTTCGCTAACGCTTCGTTAAGCAATTGAACAACCTTCTCACAGTCGCTCTTGAAACAGCTGCAAGCGCTATTGTCGTCTTTTGCTATATCCACCGCTGTCTTACCGCGTAGATTCTTCACATTGACATTCGCGCCTTTTTCAAGCAATGCCTTCACCGCCTCGGGATCGCCGTCGAAAGCCGCCGCCATCAAGGCCGTCTCACCGGATGAATCTCTGGCTTCGAGATCTGCCCCTCTCTCAAGCAATAACCTCACGATATCAACGCGGTTATGGTGATAAGACGCCGCCATTAAAGGCGTCCAGCCATTCTTCTGTACTGCAAGATTGACATCCGCGCCTTTATCAAGCAAGACCTTGACGACATCCAAACGACCGTTACAAGAAGCCGTCAATAAAGACGTTGAACCCGAATCGGATTTTGCATTGACACCGGCGCCCTTTTCGAGCAGGGCCTTGATTACTTCCAGATACCCCCCTTCGGACGCCTTTATCAAAGCCGTATAACCATGGTTATCTTTCGCATTCACATTGGCGCCTTTTTTTAACAACGCCATGACCGTGCGCGTCCTGCCTTTCTCTGCAGCTCTTATGAGATCCACCTCTTTTTGTCCCGCATAAGAAAAAGGCGTTGATCCCAAAATCACAACCATCGCCCCCGCATAAAAAACAATCCCCGCCCTTACTCTCATGACTTCAAGCCTCTTGTTTCGTGCTTCGGACCGAGTCCATAAATCTTCAGTAACATCAAATAGTTACTGCGGACATGGAATTCCTGGACCGTTTCCAGATAACTCATTGAAATATATCAAGTTCTGCCTGAACTATCCCCATTATACCCCCGTAAAATAAAACCGCCAAGGTTTTTGGGTTGGCAGAAAACATACACTAAGTTAACTGTCTCCACCTGATTTCTCCTTAAAGGCAGTCGAAATCAAAACGGCTAAGACAAATTTAAAGCCACCTTTTTACGGGTGGCTTTAAATTTGGTTGCGGGGGTCCGATTTGACTAACTTTATCTCTGACCCGCCCCTTCTATTCCGATTTGAACTTTTACAGAAACTTTACCTATTTGAGTATTTCAGAAAACGTTTTTGGAGTGACTATCCGAATACCTTTATATTCCCTTAAGACTAACAGATCCTTATCGCCTGTAACTATGTAGTCGGCTTTACCGGCAATGGCACAGGCAATGATTTTAGCATCAGCAATATCCCGTAAACCTTTGACAACGATTTTCTCTGAAATGACAAGGTGAGAATAACTTAAAATATCGCGAATGATCTCTTCTATTTTTGAATATGGAATATCTGAAAAGTCTTCGTAAAGGACAGATTCGATTTCCGAAAGGATATCAGGCGAGGTTATGTTTTCAATATGTTGAGCAATAGCTAAATCAACGATATGGCGGGGTAAACCTTTCCAGAAAAGACTCGAGATAAGAACATTTGAATCAAGAACCGCTCTTATCATCTGGCCTCTCTGTGCTTGGCAATAACGCGCTCAATATCCGATTCCTTCAGGCCCTTAGCCTTGGCGTAGTCTTGTGCCCAATCTCTTAGGCCCTGCCTCTTTTTTGCGGTCCAACGCAAAGAAACAATCCTCAGCCAGCCATCAATTACATCTTTTTTGAAGCGTAAGGCTTTGCCGATGTGAACGGCTGGGATTTCCCCGGCACGGGCCTTACGATAAACAGTCTGCTCATCGAGTTGCAAATACTTAGCCAATTGCTCTGCGGTCATCACTTCCTGATACATGGTTTTTCCCTCCTCTCGGTATAAAGTATACCCAAGATTACAATACTTGTCAATACTTTACTATACTATAGTATACTACAGTATATTTATTGTTACTCTCTCCTCTGACAAATTCATAGTAAATAGCCTAAAGTGAACCTCAATCTGCGAAAAATCTCGCAAAAAATCCATTTACTACAGAGCCTTTACTAAACCGCAATTCTGAGATAAAGAGATAATTAAATGATGCCCTAGACCATTCCCTTATATGGAATGGGGAAGGTCTGCACTTTCTGTGCTAACTCTTTGACACAGTGCGACATAAAAACAGCCCTGACTAGCATTGCTAATCAGGGCTGTTTCTGTCTCTCGGCGTGGATTCCGAGAGATTATAGTGGTTGCGGGGGTCCGATTTGAACGGACGGCCTCAAGGTTATGCTTTGCTACTACAGCTTTCGCTGCCACCGACGTTATGTCGGTTTTGTAGTCTGGACTATACCTTATCCCTCCTTAAGGAGGGACCCTGCCAACTAGTCTCTACACCTTTCCGCCGTACAACTGGCGGACTTGGCTCGGTATTGCCTTGGCTTACGCCGAGGGTTTCACCGAATTTGACAGGTTTTCCATCAACCGTTACCGGCTGTGGGACCCATTGGACACTCGCGTGTCCATCGAGCCTTGCGAGCTACCAGGCTGCTCCACCCCGCGATCATATTTAAAGAACAAGAATTCTTTACTGCTTTGTTGCATTTGCTACCGTAGTGTTGCCGGATGCGTCGTCCCGGATCAACTTCAGAACTGTCTCGCCTTTCTTGACCACGCCCATCTTTTCCCGGGCAACTATCTCAAGATACTCCTGGTTCGTCCTCATCTGGGCTATTCTTTCTTCCAGGAAGGCGTTCCTCTTCTGGGTTTCCCGTATCTTACTTTCAGTTTCTGCCAGTTTCATCTTCAACTCCTGAAGCTTGGCAAAACCGGGAAAGAAGAAAGCGGCAAGCACACATATGATAATGAAAAACCTAAGCCTTTTCAACATCTTTTTTAATGACGGCATGACTTACGGAGCAAAGCGAACGTAAGTCATTTGCCGGAATTAACCCCGCAGTTTGCAAGTAGATTTCTTTGAAATCTACGCAGCGTTAAACTGTCGGGGTCTCAGGTGAATGACAATGATCTAACCTTCCTACACCCTGCCAAAGACATTAGGCCACAATGCGCCCGCGTAGACCGCGCTCTTACCCAACTCTTCCTCAATACGCAAAAGCTCGTTATACTTGGCTACCCTGTCAGTGCGGGAAAGAGAGCCTGTCTTTATTTGGCCTACGCCGGTTGCCACAGCGAGATGCGCGATAGTCGTATCTTCGGTCTCTCCGGAACGATGAGACATAACAGCGGAATAGCCGTTCTCGCCGGCGAGTTCTATACAATCCAGGGTCTCGCTTAAAGACCCTATCTGGTTGACTTTTATCAGTATGGAATTAGCGATCCCTTTTTCTATCCCCATCTTTAATCTTTTAACGTTGGTGACGAAGAGGTCATCTCCAACCAACTGTAATTTTTGGCCTAAAGCCTCAGTCAGTTTCTTCCAGCCGTCCCAGTCGTCCTCGGCAAGGCCGTCCTCTATTGAGGGTATGGGATATTTAGACACGAGCTCTTCGTACATCTTGATCAGATCGCCGGCTTCTTTTTTAGCGCCTTCAACAAGATATTTGCCGTCTTTATAAAAAGAGCTTGAAGCAACGTCAAGCGCTACATAAATATCTTTGCCCGGTCTATAGCCTGATTTAGCAATGGCTTCTATGATAAGCTCCAAGGCTTCTTCGTTAGACTTTAAATTAGGGGCAAATCCACCCTCATCGCCTACTGACGTAGAAAGTTTCTTTGATTTCAAGATAGATTTTAAGTTATGGAATGTTTCGGTGGCAGCCCTGAGCGCCTCTTTAAAAGTGGCGAGGCCTATAGGCATGATCATAAATTCCTGGAAATCAAGGTTATTATCCGCGTGTAAGCCGCCGTTTAAGATATTCATCATGGGCACGGGCAAGATATGGGCATTCTTGCCGCCGAGGTATTTATAAAGCGGTTTACGTTCAACCAGGGCCTGGGCTTTTGCGCAAGCCAAAGAAACAGCAAGGATAGCGTTAGCGCCTAACCTGCTCTTGTTCTCGGTACCGTCAAGGGCTAGCATGATCTTATCTAAGTCCATAAAATTTGGTTCAAGGCCCCTTATCTTTTCAGCTATAGTCGTATTGATGTTCCCTACGGCCTTCAAAACGCCCTTACCCATATACCTCGCCTTATCGCCGTCCCTAAGCTCTATCGCTTCATGTTCGCCGGTGGAAGCGCCTGAAGGAACAATAGCCCGGCCGACGATGCCTGAGTCCAGTATGACATCCGCCTCAACAGTAGGGTTACCCCTTGAATCCAATACCTCTCTTGCTATTACATCTTTAATAACCGCCATGCTGCCTCCGTTAATATAAATAAGTAATTTTAGATTTAAAGATTAACACAATGCTATCTTGCGGTCAAGGGATTTGTCTTTGACATTCGCGGTGTTTTGTGTTATCTTCATTTTACTATGAAAATTGATAGATTCAGTTTCAAGAAAATTAAGATGTTCTTAAAAGACCACTGGATCGCGGTCTCAGCCACTATCGCGGTTATTGCCCTCATCACGCTTTCCGTCATCGGCTTCATGGGCCTTGAGTCATTCTATCGCAAGATGCAGCTGGCGCAGTTGCCCATCATGATCCTCATCTACATCTTTGCCGCGGCCATCTCAGCCATAATCTATGTTTCCCTGATGATGGGCCAATTCGGCCGCATTGACAAGAAAGAAGTCAAGGGGGCCAATGTAAATGTAAAATTCTCGGAAGTCTTAGGCATAGATGAAGTCAAAGAAGAAGCCATGGAGATCGTCCAACTTTTAAAAGACCACACGGCCATCAAGAAGATCGGCGGCAAGATAATCAAGGGCCTTCTCATGATCGGCCCTCCGGGCTGCGGCAAGACATATCTTGCCAAGGCCATAGCTACTGAGGCAGGGTTGCCGTTCTTGTCTTTGGCAGGCAGCGAATTCACCGAGATTTTTGTCGGTGTCGGCGCCAGGCGCGCGCGCCAACTTTTTAAAAAAGCCAGAAGGCTATCCTACGCGCACGGCGGCGCAATAGTATTCATAGACGAAATTGACGCGGTAGGACGAGGCCGGCAATATAGCTTTATGGGCGGACAGGAAACAAACTCAACGTTAAACCAACTCTTGGTTGAAATGGACGGCCTCCAGGATGAAAAAGAAAATGTCGTGGTGATAGGAGCAACCAACTCCCCGGAAGAAGTGCTTGACGCAGCCCTCCTTCGCCCCGGGCGTTTTGACCGAAAAATATATATTGAACGCCCTAGCCTTAAGGGCCGGGAAGATATCTTTAAGTTTTATTTAAACAAAGTAAAATACGACCCTGCCATTGATATCGGCAGGCTCGCTAGAAAATCCGTCTATAAAACCCCTGCTGACATTGAAAATATCGTCAAAGAAGCCTCGCTTATCTGCATCAGAAATAAACGCGATGTCGTGACCTCTAAAGACCTTTCAGAAGCTATGGATCGCATAGACCTTGGCGTCAAACACCGCAAGCACATGACGCCTGAGGAGCGCCGCATGGTCGCTTATCACGAAGCAGGGCACCTTATCACCTTGTATCTCTTACATCCGACAGACGATGTCTTCAAGGCATCCATCATCTCGCGAAAAGGCTTCTTAGGAGTCGTTCATCACCAGCCCCGCGAAGAGTTATTTACGGAAAGCAAAGAAAAACTCATCGCCGATATCAAAGTTTCCATGTCCGGGTATATGGCTGAAAAATTAAAGCTCAATACGACGTCCAGCGGCGTCTCTGCCGATTTTCATCACGCGATGAGCATCGCGCATATGATGGTCTGGAGGCTCGGCATGGGCGAAAAACATATCGGCGATTTTACAGCCATACCCGAAGCGCAGCTTTCTGACAGCATCAAGGAAGAACTCAACAATGAGACAGAACGCATCATAAAAGCCTGCGCTAAAGACGCAGAAGACGTCTTAACAAAAGAGATCTCGCTTCTGGATCGCTTTGCCAATGAACTCTTAGAACACGAAGAACTTGACTATGATGAAATTGACGCCATCTTCAAAGAATACAACAAATCAAAATTCAACGAACCACCAAAACCAACTGCCTAAGCTTTCGCTTTTATTAATCCTTTTCTGCGCACAGCTTATTCTGTCTTCCTGCGAACCTACCTATCCTGCCAGAACATTGACACAACAATTAACTAAGCTCGTAAAAGAAGAAGAGGGTTTAAACGCCACCTGCCGCATAGCCGGCAAGACTATGTGGGTTTATATCAATTTTCAAGATCTAATTGATAAGAATACTATGGCATGGAATGCAAAAGAATTGGAAAAAGTAGGCAAGGTGATATCCATCGTCCACCGTACGATTTTAAGCACAGACGCAAAACTTGATTTCCTTGCGATTGTGGCAACGGACACAAAGAACTTCGGCGTGGAATTAAAGACCTTTGAATATGTGCCGGATATCAGCCAGGCGATGCTTGAAAAATTCTCAAGGGGCGAATTCTTCGCCCGCTCCATCAGGGACGTCAGCTACAATCCTTCTGCCATTGACGATAAAACAGGCGAATCAAATAAATTCTATGATATCACCTTTAACCAGTTCCTTTGCCTGCAGATCATCCACCGCACAAAAAACTTTTTTTATAAGAACAAAGAGTTGTCAAAACTATTTGAGGTCAGGTCGTCGGCGTGGAGTGAAAAATTCGGAGTTTTGAAGATAGGGCTGGAGTTCATGAAGAAGCGATATGACCTGACAGACGAGGAAGAAAAGATAGATCCGATGGATTTTGTTAAGATGCTAACTGCCCAAGTAGTCAGGAATTACGACCACAAGGCATTCCAGGCTATAGAGCTCACCGATACTTTCTCTAAAAAGACGGTTAAACTCTCTTTGGCTGACTTAAAAAAGATCAAGATCAAACTGCCTGAAGTCCTTGAGTGAGACAAAGTGTCCAGAACACTTTGTCTCATTGAACGCGCCTGCCGCGGATAGATAACCTGCCTGAAAGGGCCTTTCCGATAGCCACAGAATACATCTTGTGCTCAAGCTTATGTATCCTCTTTTCAAGCTCTCCGATAGACTCCGACCTTGAAACAGTTTCCGATCCCTGAAGGACAATGGGGCCGTGATCCACCTTCTCATCAACAAAGTGCACGGTGACGCCGGTCACTTTGACTCCGTAACGATATGCATCTCTTATGGCGTGAGCTCCTTTAAAGGCCGGCAGTAATGCGGGATGGATATTCAAGATCCTGTTCTTATACTTCTTTATAAAAAATGGGCTCAATATTCTCATAAATCCTGCCAAAACTACAAGCTCAACATTCTCTTTCTTCAAGCGCTCAATAATAAACTTTTCGTAATCCTGTTTTGTGTCAAACTTCTCTGGATCCGCATATAACGTATTTATCCCTGCCCTCTGGGCCCTCTTGAGCGCGAAAGCGCCTCTTTGATCACTGACCACAAGCGCGATACGGGCCTTTAATCTTCCTGCAACGATGTTATCAATGATCGCCCCTAAATTTGTGCCTTTACCTGAAGCAAACACCGCGATATTTTTCTTCATGCGATACCTCTTTGTTTGATGACTTTCGTAGGACAGGCCTTCACACACTCAAAACAGCCTGAACATTTAGTATAATCTATACGCGCCAGATTATCCATAACTTCTATCGCGCCATGCGCGCACGCCCTCTGGCACTTACCGCAGGCAATACAGCCCACAGGGCAAATACCCGCGACAACTTTACCCGTATCGCGCGAAGAACAGGCGACATATATTGCTGCTTTCTTGATATCGCAAGGTATAAAATCGTAAAGATGTTTGGGGCAGACGTTAACGCATACGCCGCAGGCAGTGCATTTTTCTTCTATGACCGCAGGAATTCCATCGCCTGTCATAACAATAGCATCATAAGGGCAGGCCTTGCTACAGGTGCCATACGTCAGACACCCATATTGACACTCTTTCTGCCCGCCTAAAATAAGGCTTGCTGCCAGGCAATCTTTCATGCCGTCATAAAGATATTTATCTTTGGTGTTATTGCCTCCGCAGCAATGAAACGCGGATACCATCTTTGTTTTTAGTTCAAGGTTTAAGCCCAACAATTCGGCCAGGGTCTTCTTGCTCTCCTCTGCCATGGAAACACAGACCCGCAGGTCTAGCTCTCCTGCAAGCAACGCTTGCGCAAAACCAACACAGCCTGCCTTTCCGCACGCCCCGCAATTAGCTCCAGGCAGTTTAGCGATTATCTTCTCAAGCGCAGGGTCAACAGGCACGCGGAATTTACTGGCTGCATAAGCAAGACAAAGCCCGAATAAGATCCCCAGGCTGCCTAAAGTTATAATGGGCGGAAAAAGATCCAGCATAAGTAGTTCCCGCTTACGCGGGGATTTCGCTAAACTATTGAATGACGCAAAAGTAATGGAAGATTCTTTAAGCCCACAATCAGGAACTTTTTGGCACGTCGCTTCGCATCAGTCTGCAAGGAGTTAGGGCAAGCGAAGTGCCCGACACAATGTCGGGCGAAACAAGCAAACCCTAAACCGCAGCAGACGGCAAAAAGTTCCGTGGGCAAAGAAGCTTTCATTGGTTTTGCGTAACACAATAATGCATTTTGGTGCTCTAGATCCCCGCAAAAACCGCGGGGATTTCGCTGCATGAACAAATTTTGGTGCTCAAATACCCAAAAGCCCCATAAAAGCCAGGCCCATAATGGAAGCGATAATAAAAGCTATCGGTAATCCCTCAAGAGACTCCGGTATATCCGCCAATTCTAAACGTTCCCTGATACCGGACATAAGAAGAAGCACTAACATAAAACCAAGGCCTGCGGCAAATACCTGCAGGATAGAATAAGCAAAACTCCAGGCTATTGGTTTACCTGCGACAAAAAACTCTTCAGTATTAATGACTGTGACGCCCAAAACGATGCAATTGGTCGTGATCAATGGCAAATAAATACCTAACGCCCTGTAAAGTATGGGCGATACTTTTAATATCACCATTTCGATAAACTGCACGGACGAAGCGATTATTAAAATGAATACGACGGTCCGCATATAGTCTATGTGGAACGGCAAAAGAACATACGCGTAAACAGCCCATGTCATAATACCTGAGATAAGAAGCACAAAAATAACGGCCAGGCCCATGCTCATAGCCGGCTTTGTCTGTTTAGACACGCCCAAAAATGGACACAGTCCCATAAACTTAAAAAGAATATAGTTGTTTGTTATGATATTCGCGATCAAGATCGCAAGGACTTTATCCATTTGATCCCTCCCATAAGCAGGCCCAAAACCAAAAGCGCTCCCGGGGCCAATACCAAAACTGTCGCGGGCTCAAAAGCGACAGGTATTGCAAAACCTGCAAACTTTCCGCTGCCCAATACTTCGCGAATAGACGAAATTACCAATAAGGCCAGAAAAAATCCCACGCCCATGCCTAAGCCGTCCATAAAAGACGCCATGACAGAATTTTTGGAAGCAAAGGCCTCTGCGCGGCCTAAGATAATACAGTTAACCACTATCAAAGGAACATATACTCCCAATGCCTTATCCAACGCCGGCGCATACGCCTTCATCACCATTTCTACGATACTTACAAATGACGCTATAACTACGATATAACAAGGTATCCTTATCTTGTCCGGAATAATATTCCTCATCATTGAAATGATGACGTTGGAAGAAACCAGCACAAAAATAACAGCCGCTCCCATGCCAACCGCGTTATTGACGCTCGTTGAGACGGCCAGGGCAGGACACAACCCTAACACAATAAAAAATATCGGGTTTTCCTTGAAGATGCCCTTTGTAAACTGGCCGAATAGTTTCTTCATGAGGCCACTCCGTATCTTTTAGGTTGGACAAAACGGTCTATCAACGGGACCGCGGCGTTGGCTATGAGTATAGCGTAACACACACCCTCCGGATAACCGCCCCACAGGCGTATCACGCTTGTCAATAAGCCGCATGTGACGCCAAAGATGACCTGGCCTGTTTTGGTTATGGGCGAGGTCACATAATCCGTTGCCATAAATACGGCGCCAAGCACCAAGCCTCCTGAAAGGATGTGGAATAAAAAATCGCCTTTAAATATGTGCGTAAAAACAGCTACGGTCAAAATAAAACTCAACGGTATATGCCACGTGATTATCTTTTTATAAAGAAGATAAATACCTCCAAGCAATAAAGCAAGGACGCATACCTCGCCTAAACAGCCGCCTTTATTACCCAACAATAGATCCCAGTAAGTCAATCCCATATCAACTACGCTGTTCGCCTTGCCTTCTTTTAATAAGCTCAACGGTGTCGCCTGGGTTACAGCGTCGTATACAAAAGGTTTATTAAACGCCGTCAAATATTTCGGCCAGGCCGCCATCAAAAAAGCCCTGCCCACTAAAGCCGGATTGAATATATTCCTGCCCAGGCCGCCAAAAGCCTGTTTGCCGATAGCAATGGCAAAAAAACTGCCAAAAGCCCCCACCCAAAGAGGGCAGTGAGCCGGAAGATTAAACGCAAGAAGAAGGCCTGTCATAAAAGCGCTGCCGTCTGATACGGTAACCGGCTGCCTGCGGCCTTTTTGTATGACATACTCTGTGGCCATAGCCGTAATGATGCACGCTGCTATTAACCAGGCTCCTGCCTTGCCAAAAATACCTACGCCTATTAAACCAGCGGGTATCAAGGCGATGTTAACCGTCCACATAATGGACGCTACGGATTCTTTCTTTACGATATGCGGCGAAGAAGAAACAAAATATTTATCTGCCATGGACGCGCTCCATTACCTCTTTAGCTTTTTCTTTAATAGAATCAATAACCGCGCGGGATGTTATGGTAGCACCCGTGATAACCTGCACCCCGTTACTTAGATCATCGGCATTCTTACCTCTAAACTGCTCCTCAAACCATAATGCCTCTATTATCCTGGTGCCTATGCCTGGCGTCTCATTCTGAGATAAGATCTTGATACGCGATATCAAGCCTGCCTTATCAACGCCTACCATGGTAACTATTTCGCCGGAATAGCCTTTTTTAGAAGCCTTGAACACATAACCTAACACCCTCTTGTTCGGGCCAAACGCTATATAATAAATGATATTTTCTCCTTCTTTGACGGCTTCAAAATTTTTTGCCTCAGGCAAAACCTCCCTTAAGCCGCTCTCTTCCTGACGCGCTTGCTGGCTTAAGATAGCAGGGTGCGTCAGGCTATAGACAGCGCCCAGCATAGCCGACGCTACAAAACAGATGACAGCCAGCGTCAACGCGTATCTAAAATAATCACTTCTTCCCACTTCTTATCCTCACCTTAGCGGCTTTTATTGCCTGGACTATGTTACGACGGCCCGGGCATAGATATGCACACAAGCCGCATTCAATACAATCTAAAATACCATACTCCTCGGCAAGGTCTAACCTGTCCTTCGCAATAGCAAGAGCTATAAACGCTGGGTTAAGCCCCACCGGGCAATGCTCTAAGCACTCTCCGCAACGCACGCAAAAACGCTCCTCTTCTTTTTTTTCCTCGACATCATCTAAGAGAATGATGCCGGTAGTGCCCTTGATCACAGGAGTATCCATAGTGAATTGGGCGATGCCCATCATAGGCCCGCCCATGATGATCTTTTTAGGCTCTCGGACAAGCGGGCCGCACTGTTGAACAAAGTCTTTAACAGGCGTGCCTATCCTGGCTAAAATGTTTTTCGGATGAGTAAGACACTCCCCTGAGACAGTGATGACCCTCTCGTAGAGGGGCTTGCGCAAATACACGGCCTCATAGATCGCATAGATCGTAGCGACGTTATGAACAAGGACACCTATATCAAAAGGAAGTTCACCCGACGGGACTTCCCTGCCCAGGCAAGACTTAATGACTTGTTTTTCTCCTCCCTGCGGATAACCCGTCTTTAAAACTACAATCCCCCAGTTGAACATCCTGGCTCGCTCTCGCATAGCCTTGATAGCCTGCGGCTTGTTATCCTCTATGGCGATATAACAATTGTGGGGCTTTACTATCTTTATAATGAGCTTTACGCCTTTTATGATCTGCTCGGACTTTTCAACCATCAGGCGATAGTCTGTAGTCAGGTAAGGCTCACACTCAACGCCATTGACAATAAGATCATTGATAGGCTGAGGTGGAGTAAGTTTGATATGGGAAGGAAAAGCCGCGCCGCCAAGGCCTACTATACCGGCGTCAAAGATCATCTGCCTAAGTTCATCAACGGATAAAGCATCCACCTCTTCAGGGCTGCGTGGCACCATACCAAAGTGGCCTTCGTCTAAAGAATCTCCTTCAATGGCAATACCGCGGCAAAAACCCATCAAAGGATGAGGATAATCGCCGATAGCTTTTACCACGCCTGATATAGAAGCGTGTACCGGCGAGAATACGCCTATATCAGAAGTAGCCAGGCACTGGCCTCGCTTAACAAGATCGCCTGTTTTGACCTTTATAATATCAAGGGGTTTACCTAAATGCTGCAGGAAGGATATAAAAACCCTGGGCGGCAGGAAAGCCGGCTCAATGCTCTTGTCTTCAGTGAGCTTCTTGTGTTCCTGTAATTTTATCATTTCTTCCCAAAAGACCGATAAGGCCTATTAAAAAAAGTAAAGAACTCACAGTCAAAAGGATCTTAACAGAGCCGATATGGTCTGCCAAGGATGCTGAAATGAGCATAGCCAGCAAAAATGCCAGATGGACCACTATTTCAAGAGAACTAAAGACCTTACCCCGCATAGAATTATCAGTAAACTGCTGGACCATGGTATTAGAGATAACCATGACAGGAGAAACTACCAGGCCAAGAATAAAAGCTAACAGCAATGCTATCAAAATATTCGGTATCTTTAAAACCGCAAAAACGAATGAGAACAATACCATTCCCGCCAGCAAGATACAAGCAAAAACTGTCTTAAACCCCGACGATTTATGACCGAACCTGCCATAAGCCAAAGTGCCTAAAAACAGCCCTAACCCAAGTGCCACGACAAGAAAGCCTATCTCTTTTGTGACTGAAGAAAAGGCCTTCTGCACAAAAACAATTGATACCACGTAGATAGAACCAAGAGCCGCCCATAAAAGAAAAAGTATACCAAAACATGACCTTATTTGTTTCTGGCTTTTTAAAAAAATAAGCGCTTCTTTCATCTCATCAATGGCCGACTTACGTATGACTTCAGCTATTCCCTTACCGACGTCTATAAGGCGCTCTTTTTTAAGGTCTCTGATGGCCTTAGTACTTAAGAAAAATATCATAATGCCTGAAATAAGAAAACTAGCACCATCAATCAAAAATCCGCCTTCAGCTCCGACCATACCTACAAGTATGCCGCCTAACCCTAAGCCAAACATCGCAGCCACCATGCCCGTAGTATTTACGAGCGAATTGGCTAAGAGCAGGTCATCGCTTTTGACGAGATCCGGTATGATGGACATCTTGGCCGGGACATAGAACCTGCCTATGGAAAATACCAAAAAGACTATGATATAAATAGGCAGAAGCGAATTCAAACGGATAAAATAAAATGGGATGAGCAAGACTAATATGCCGCGCAGGATGTCGCAGACGACCATGGTGCGCCTGCGGTCCCACCTGTCAACATAGACGCCGGCAATGGGCCCTATAAGAAAGACCGGGATTATAGTGAAGCTCATGAGCTTGGCCATCTGGACAGTTGAGCCCGGCGCGAAATTATAGATGAGCGCTATGAGCGCCATCTGATCCAACCTGTCTCCGAATTGAGAAATGATCTGGCCGACCCAAAGGAGTGAAAAGTTGCGGTTTCCTAAGATGTTCCTGAATCTTGACATATATATTTCGCTAAAGGCACATGCGGCAACGCCGCAAGTGCGCATTGTGCTCAAGCCGATGAGTGGAATTGAACCACCGACCCACGCTTTACGAAAGCGTTGCTCTACCAACTGAGCTACATCGGCATGTGAACTGGGTTAACCCAGATTAGGGTGCTCCAGATCCCCGCAAAACCCGCGGGGGTCCCGCTAACGCGGTGCTCTAGATCCCGCTGTCGCGGGACTTCACTAAATATAACATTAAGGTGTTCAGATTATATCAAAAGGGGATTAAGAACTCAAGGATGTTTCCTTTAATATGCCGCTTAGCTGTTTGCCAAGGACAGCCAAAGAATACTTTCTTTCAACATCCTGGCGTGCTTCTCTACCCAGGCGCCGGCATAGATTTTCATCTTCAACCAATGCTTCCATCTTTTCAATAAACTCTCTCTGGCTGCCTGCCAAAAAACCGTTGATGCCGTCGCGCACGATATAGCGAGCCTCGCCTACACGGCTTGAAACCGTTGGCTTAGAGCAAGCCATATATTCAAAAAGCTTGGTAGGCGATTTAGCCTGATTGAACTTCGTATCCTG
>JAZDLG010000063.1:0-2664 GCA_043802125.1 Candidatus Omnitrophota bacterium | reverse complement strand
CGTGGTCACCGCTAATAAAGCGCTTTTGGCAACTGATCTAGCTGAGATCTTGAGGGTCGCCAGGAGAGCGGGCATGCAGATGAAGTTTGAGGCCTCTGTGTGCGGCGGAATACCCATTATCAAAGCGTTGCGCGAAGGGCTTGTATCAAATAAAGTGGATTCTCTTTTTGGTATTATCAATGGGACATCTAATTATCTTTTGACAAAAATGGCCCAGGAGAACTTAAGTTTTCCGGAGGCTTTAAGCCTGGCCAAGAGAAAGGGTTACGCTGAGAGAAATCCGCGTTTTGACGTAGAAGGCATTGACGCTAGCCATAAACTGGTGATCCTTTGTTTTCTTTTGTTCTCTAAGCTCATATCATTAGAAGATGTCTTTCGCGAGGGTATTTCGGATATCTCCCACTTAGACATAAAATATGCGGATGAGATGGGCCTGGTCATCAAACCTCTGGCTATTGCTAAGAAGGTAGGCGATGAACTTGAGGCCAGGGTACATCCGACCCTCTTACCTAAAGACCATATGTTAGCAGCAGTCAACGGTGTCTTTAACGCTGTTTTACTTCAGGGCGACCTTGTGGGCAAAATGCTTTTTTACGGCAGAGGAGCAGGCCAGTTGCCCACAGCTTCAGCTGTCATAAGCGATCTGGTAGATCTGGGAAGAGCGGCAGCAGCAGATTCTTCTTTGAAACGGCCTGCCGGACCGAGGATAAAGAGAGTCAAGAAAATGGATGATATCGTGAGCCGCTATTATCTGCGTTTCATGGCCATTGATAAGCCCGGCATATTGGCAAAGATCGGCGGCATCCTTGGGAAGCACCATATCGGTATTGCCCAAGTCAGCCAGAAAGAGCGCAGGCGGGTCAAATTTGTGCCTGTGGTCATGATCACGCATCATGCTTACGAGAAGGATCTTCGGCGCGCCCTGGAAGATATTGACAGGCTTGCCATTATTAAAGGAAGGACTGTCAAGATCCGCATGGAGGACAATTAAGTGTCTTATAACGGTTTGATAGAAAAATACGCAAAATTTTTACCAGTTTCTTCAAAGACGCCCATCGTGTCTTTGAAAGAGGGCAATACGCCTTTGATACACTCCGGTTTTTTAAGCGAAATGACGCGCTGCGATGTCTATTTAAAATACGAAGGTTTAAATCCGACAGGTTCCTTTAAAGACCGTGGCATGACTTTGGCTATTTCAAAGGCTAAAGAAGCCGGGTCCAAGGTTGTTATGTGCGCTTCAACAGGTAATACTTCAGCCTCAGCAGCTGCTTATTCGGCGCGCGCAGGACTAAGATGCGTGGTTTTAATACCGTCGGGCGCTATAGCATTGGGCAAGTTAGCCCAGGCGCTTATCCACGGCGCAAAAGTATTGGCTATTAAAGGTAATTTTGACGACGCGCTCAGGCTGGCCAGGGAGATCACAAAAAAATTCTCCATTACATTGGTCAATTCTCTTAACCCATATCGCATAGAAGGCCAGAAGACAGGTGCTTTTGAAATTTGCGACTGCCTGGGCAACGCGCCGGAATATCATGCTATACCTGTAGGTAATGCGGGTAATATCACAGCGTATTGGAAAGGGTATAAGGAATATAAAGAAGCCGGCCTGATCACTAACTTGCCGAAGATGCTGGGATTTCAGGCTGCGGGCGCTGCCCCAATTGTTAAGGGGAAGCCTGTTGCCAACCCCAAGACAATAGCAACAGCTATCAAAATAGGCAATCCTGCCAGTTGGCAGAAAGCTTTAGAGGCGCGCGATGAATCAGGCGGGCTTATAGACACTGTAACGGATAAAGAAATATTGGCAGCCTATAAGCTGTTAGCAATAAAAGAGGGTGTTTTTGTGGAGCCTGCGTCAGCTGCAAGTGTGGCGGGTGTCATAAAATTGGCAAAAAAAGGTTATTTTAAAACAACAGGCAGGATCGTCTGTATCCTTACGGGGCACGGTTTAAAAGACCCTGATAGAGCGATAGCCTCCGTGAAAAGACCTAAGACCTTAAAGCCCGATATCAAACTGATATTAAAAGAGATAGGCCTATGAAATTGAGCACCACAATGTCAATGAGGCCACGACTTACAGAATAAAATGAATGTAAGTTGCAAGGCCGAATTAATACTGTGCCTGCGAAGCGGTTAGGCATCAGTATCTATGAAGGTTATTTTACATATGCAGCGAAATCCCTTAAAAGGAAAGAAGATACTTATTACAGCAGGCCCTACCTGGGCGCCTATTGATGACGTCAGGGTCTTAAGCAATGTTTCAAGCGGAGAGCTGGGCATGCTTTTGGCAAGACGCGCCAAGTCGTTAGATATGAAGGTTGACCTTTTTTTAGGGCCTGTGGGCCGCGTTGACGCTGGAGGCGGCATTACCGTAAGCAGATTTAGATTTTTTAATGATCTATTTGAACTCGTAAAAACGCGCCTTAAGCGTAATAGATATGATTTTATACTGCACGCTGCAGCTGTGAGCGATTATCTGTGCCCTGCTGTCGCAGGCAAGATATCATCCTCAAATCCTGTGCTCGTGTTAAAACTTAGGCGCGCGCCAAAGATCATTGAATCTATTAGGAGGCTCAACCCAAAAGCTTATTTAGTCATGTTTAAATTAGAGTGCAACGTCAGCGATTCTGTGCTTTTAAAGCGTTCGCTTGAAGCCATGAAAAA
>JAZDLG010000047.1:0-5831 GCA_043802125.1 Candidatus Omnitrophota bacterium | reverse complement strand
CCGGCAGACAGGCCCGCCGCCAGTTTTTCTATGGCCTGCGCCTGATCCCCCGCTGTCTTAAATTTGCTTTTAAGTTTAAATTTCGGCATTGCTCATCACACATTCCCACCGAGGTGCCGCCCCGGGGATTGCGGGGCCGGGGTCGCACCTCGGTGGGAATGTGTGATTAGCAATGCCGAAATTTAAACTTAAAAGCAAATTTAAGACAGCGGGGGATCAGGCGCAGGCCATAGAAAAACTGGCGGCGGGCCTGTCTGCCGGCAAAAAGCGGTATCAAACACTTTTGGGCGTTACAGGCTCGGGTAAGACGTTTACCATGGCGAACGTTATTGAGAAGATAAATAAGCCCACACTTGTTATTTCTCACAATAAGACCTTAGCCGCGCAACTATATTTTGAATTCAAAGAATTTTTTCCTGAAAACGCCGTTGAGTATTTTGTCAGCTACTATGATTATTATCAGCCAGAAGCATATATCCCGGCGACAGACACGTATATTGAAAAAGATTCTTCCATCAACGACCGCCTTGACCGCTTGAGGCTGTCTTCAACTACATCGCTTTTGTCGCGTCCTGACACACTTATCGTTGCTTCAGTTTCTTGTATTTACAATTTGGGAAGCCCGAAGGATTACGCGGAGTTTATGGTATTCCTAGAGATTGGCCAGTCTGTCAGCCGCAACGACGTTATAAAAAAGCTTATAGGCATACAGTATGAACGCAACGATGTTGAATTTATAAGAGGTAAGATACGGGTAAAAGGCGACGTGGTTGATGTCTTTCCGGCTTATTCCCAAAAAGCTGTCCGCCTGGAACTTGCTTTTGATGAAATTGCCAAGATCTATGAAATAGACCCTGTCTCAGGTAAAAAGCTTTGCGATCTTGAAAAGATCGGCATATATCCTGCTAAGCATTACATCGTATCTCAAGAGGCAATTGACGAGGCCAGCAGGTGTATCTTATCCGAATTGGATGACAGGCTGCGGGAATTAAGGAGCCAGAACAAGCTCCTCCAAGCGCAGCGCTTGGAGAGCCGCACCAAATACGACATGGAGATGTTGAAAGAAGCCGGGTATTGCCATGGCATAGAGAATTATTCCCGGCATTTATCTTTTCGCGCCCCGGGTTCAAGGCCGTCATGCCTTCTGGATTATTTTGCTGACGATTTTTTAGTATTTGTAGACGAGAGTCATGTGACCATTCCACAGATCCGCGGAATGTATGAGGGGGATAAAGCGCGTAAGGAAGTGTTGGTGGATTTCGGATTCAGGTTGCCTTCGTGCTTAGACAACAGGCCTCTGAAGTTTGAAGAGTTTGAAAGCCTGGTCAAGCAAGAGGTCTTTGTTTCCGCGACACCCAGTTCTTACGAAATCAAAAAGTCAGGCGGCATTAGCGCTGAACAGGTCATCAGGCCAACGGGTATACCAGACCCGGAGGTCATCGTAAAAAACACTAAAGGACAGATTGAAGACTTGGAAGCGCTTATACGCGAGCGCGCCAGGAAAAATGAGCGTGTTTTGGTGACGACGCTGACAAAGAAGATGGCCGAAGACCTAAGCCAGTATTTAGAAGATAAGGGGCTGGCCGTCCGCTATCTCCATTCTGATATTCATACTATTGAACGCATTGAGATCTTAAGGCAATTACGGAAGAAAGATTTTGATTGCCTTGTTGGCGTCAATCTTTTGCGCGAAGGCCTTGATCTGCCCGAGGTTTCGCTCGTTGCTATTTTAGACGCTGATAAGGAAGGATTTTTGCGTTCCGGCGTTTCTCTTATACAGTTATCGGGACGCGCAGCCAGAAATATCAACGGCCAGGTAGTCATGTACGCGGATACTATGACGCCTTCCATGCAAATGGCGATAAACGAAGGCAACCGCCGCAGAAAGATACAGCTGGAACACAATTTTAAACACCACATTACTTCCTCAACCATCATCAAAGAGATCAACGAAAGTTTGAAAGAAGAAGAAGAGGCAGAAAAATATCTTGCCCGGCTTTCAGGCCAGAATAAAGATGAATTTGAATTTGATTCGCTTATTTCACTTCTACAGCATGATATGGAACTCGCGGCGCGCAATCTGAAATTTGAGGAAGCAGCCGCCCTTAGGGATGAAATTAAAAGGCTATATGGACGAAGGCATAACCAGGGTATTTAAAAGACAGCAAGATAAGACGAGCTTAGGGACAAAGTTTGTAGGTAAAAAGATCTATGCCTATGACCTTGTTACTTCAACAAATGACCTGGCTCACTTTTTGGCGCATAACAATGAGCCGGAAGGGAGCGTTATCTTTGCCAAGGGCCAGACCCAGGGAAAGGGGCGCTTGGGGAAGTCATGGGTCTCGCCGTATGGAAAAGGCCTGTATTTTTCTTTCATTCTCCGTCCTGATATGCCTGTAGAGCGGGCCTCGCGCGTCACTCTGACCATGGCTCTCGCTGTGGCAACAGCCTTAACAGAGATGCACGTTGAGGATGTCCGGATAAAATGGCCCAATGACGTTTTGCTTGGCGAAAAAAAAGTCTGCGGTATTCTGACAGAGTTGAGCCTGCTTGAAGATAGGGTAAACTATATCGTGGTCGGAGTAGGGTTGAACGTCAATATGGCCAAGGGAGATCTCCCTAAAGATGCGATCTCATTGAAAGAAGCTATGACAAGAGAGTTTGACATTGCGGATTTATCCCATATAATTATAAAGAAGATAGATCATTTTTACGCGCTTCTGCTGCAGCATAGATTCATGGACATTATCCAAAAAGTAAAAGAATATTCCGGCCTTATCCTTGGCGGCCGCGTAAGGGTCAGTTGGGAAGACAGGGAAGTTGAAGGGTATGCCGTTGATTTTGACGAAAACGGAAGTTTGATAATTAGGCGTGATAATGGGTTCATAGAAAAAGTTTCTTCGGGGCATCTGACAAAACAAGAACCTTAATGTGCGCCGTAGGCGCATATTTAGCGCAGTCCTTGTGAGCGGGTTGAACACCTCAATGTTTTAATTCAGTGAAATCCCGCGAAGGCGGGAGCGAACAAGGAAATATCCTCTGGGCACCTGACAAAGTTGTAAAAATATGCTGATAGCCGTAGACGTAGGAAATACAAACGTGACAGTGGGGGTCTTAAAGGATTCTTTAGTCTTGCGCTCTGCAAAATTCCCGACGACACTGTTAAGATCCAGGAGAAGCGCGATTGCGGCTCTGCGCTCAAAGTTCGGAGATATCCGCGCCCAGGAAAAAGACATTGAAGCCGTATACGCCTGCAGTGTTGTCCCGGCCATAAAGAAGAACCTCGTATCTGTTTTCAGCCATTTTTTTAGAAAAGAAGTGGTTGTCATTGGCTACGGTGTTGCCGTGCCTATTATAAATAGGTATCGTATACCCAGCCAGGTCGGCCAGGACAGGCTTGTGAATGCGTATGCGGGCTTGAAGATGTTCGGCCCTGGGATAATTATCGTTGATTTCGGAACGGCCATAACATTTGACATAGTGTCAAAAAAATCCGAATACACAGGCGGCCTTATATGCCCGGGCTTAAAATTAATGCAGGAAGCTCTGCATAAAAAGACAGCGCTTCTGCCGTATGTTGAGCTTTCAAAACCTATTGAGACTATCGGTAGAGATACGGTTTCAAGCATCAGGGCAGGCATTGTTTACGGCGCAGCCGGAATGTGTGAATGTATTATAAAAAGGCTTATGGCAAAAGAGTGTAGAAATTTTAAAGTAATTACCACCGGAGGAGACGCTGAGTTGATCCGGCCCTATTCTTCCTACCTCTCCGTGATAGAAGAGTTCCTCATTCTAAAAGGCCTCGCGCTTATCTTCAAAAGCCAATCCACCTAAGATAAAAAATTGAGCACCATAATGCTTTAGTTTAGCGAAATTTAAACACAATATTGTCCATTTTAGTGAAATCCAGCGTTAGCTGGACCAATGCGGGTTCTGCGGGGAGGTCGAACCTTAATAAAAAAAACTCTTGACAAATTTTTCATATTCTTTTAGAATTAGCACTCGTGCCATAGGAGTGCTAACAATCAATAAAAATATTAACAGGAGGAGGAAGCTATGAATTACCAACCATTGGGAGACAGGATCGTTATTAAGCCATTGGATCCGGAGACCAAGACAAAAGGCGGCATTGTGTTGCCTGATACGGTCAAAGAAAAACCGCAAGAAGGCAAAGTGGTCGCAGTAGGAAAAGGAAAGATATTAGACAATGGGACTGTCCAAAAACCTGAAGTCGCCGTAGGCGATATTGTCCTTTACGGCAAGTATTCAGGCACTGAGGTCACGACAAAGGATGGCGAAGAGTATCTGATCGTCCGCGAAGAAGACATTTTGGCAATAATAAAGAAGTAAAAAGGAGGAACAAATGGCAAAACAATTATTATTCAGTGATGAGGCCAGGCGCGCGATCCTTCGCGGAGTTGAGCAGTTAGCGAAAGCCGTGAAAATTACGCTCGGCCCAAAAGGCAGAAATGTTGTATTGGATAAGAAGTTTGGCTCACCGACCATTACCAAAGATGGCGTTACGGTTGCCAAAGAGGTGGAACTTGAAGACCCCTTTGAGAATATGGGCGCTCAGATGGTAAAGGAAGTAGCTGAAAAGACATCTGACGTTGCCGGCGACGGGACTACGACAGCGACTGTGCTTGCCGAGTCCATATATCGCGAAGGTTTAAAGAATGTGACCGCAGGCGTCAATCCCATGGCATTAAAGAGAGGCATTGAGAAAGCCGTTGAGATCGTAGTTGAGGAACTCAAGAAGCTTTCAACACCTATCAAGGATAAGAAAGAGGTGGCGCAGGTAGCTACCATAGCCGCAAACGGAGACGAGAAGATCGGTTCTGACATTGCCGAGGCCATGGATAAAGTAGGAAAAGACGGCGTCATCACGGTTGAAGAGGCTAAATCCACTCAGACGACTTTAGATGTAGTTGAAGGCATGCAGTTTGACCAGGGATATCTTTCTCCCTATTTTGTCACAGATGCCGAGAAGATGGAGACGAGCCTGGAGGAACCTTTTATTCTTATTTTTGAGAAAAAAATATCCGCGATCAAGGAGCTTTTGCCGCTTTTGGAGAAAGTGGCTCATTCCGGCAAGCCTCTTTTGATCATCGCAGAAGACCTGGAGGGCGAGGCCTTGACAACTTTGGTTGTAAATAAGATCCGCGGGACATTGAATGTATGCGCGGTAAAGGCCCCGGGTTATGGCGACAGGCGCCGTTCCATGATAGAAGATATTGCGATATTGACCGGCGGTAAAGCCATCACCGAGGACTTAGGCATCAAGCTTGAGAACGTTGGTATTGATGAATTAGGCAGGGCGAAACGGATTAAGATAGATAAAGATGATACGACTATTATAGAAGGCGCAGGCAAGACGCAGGCCATTAACGGACGCATCGCGCAGATCAAAAAGCAGATAGATGACAGCGATTCTGATTACGACAAGGAGAAACTTCAGGAGAGGCTGGCGAAGCTTGCCGGCGGCGTCGCTGTTATCAACGTAGGCGCTGCTACAGAGACAGAGATGAAAGAGAAAAAGGCGCGCGTTGAAGACGCGCTCCACGCGACACGCGCGGCTGTTCAGGAAGGTATCGTGCCTGGCGGCGGCGTTGCGTTTTTAAGATGCATCCCTGCTCTGGAAAATATAAAAGGCCTTGAAGATGATGAAAAAGTAGGCGTTAACATCATACGTAGGGCGTTAGAAGAGCCTATTAGACAATTGACCGCTAACGCGGCTGTGGACGGTTCAGTAATTGTCCAGAGGGTGAAATTAGAGAAAAAGAACGTTGGTTATGATGTTGATACTGGAACGTTTGTTGATATGCTGGAAG
>JAZDLG010000017.1:0-2544 GCA_043802125.1 Candidatus Omnitrophota bacterium | reverse complement strand
TTTGAGGAAGCCTCTGCCGTTGCGATAATATAGTAGACCGCGACAGCGTACTCTGTGTGAGGCAGGCTAACTTCGCCGAAACTGACACCTAAAGACCCTAATTTATTTTTGGCATCAGATAGAGCCTGACGGACCTCGGGGTCCATGCCTTCAACGAAATATTCGCGAGGTATTGCTACGCGCATTCCCTTGACGTCTTTTCCTAACAAAGCGGGATAATCAGGAACGGGCATATCAACAGACGTAGCGTCTTTCTCGTCATGGCCTGCGATGACTTTTAAAAGAAGCGCGCTGTCGCGCACATCCTTTGTCAAAGGCCCGATCTGGTCAAGGCTTGACGCAAAAGCAATAAGGCCATAACGTGAGACGCGCCCGTAGGTAGGCTTTAATCCTACGATGCCGCATAAAGCCGCAGGCTGCCTGATAGAACCACCTGTATCAGACCCAAGTGAAAAAATAGCCTCATCCGCGGCAACGCTCGCAGCAGAACCGCCTGAAGAGCCTCCCGGCACATGATCCGTATTCCAGGGGTTGCGCGTCGGATAAAAACAAGATGTCTCGCAAGACGAACCAAAAGCAAACTCATCCATATTCGCCTTTGCAATAATAAAGCTGCCGCTTGCTTTTAGTTTTTCAACGACCGTCGCGTCATATGGCGGCCTAAAACCCTCAAGGATGCGCGATGAACACTCGGTCAGGTCTCCGTCACTGCAAATATTGTCTTTGATGACCGCTGGTATTCCGCTTAATTCCCCATCACGCAGATCCGAGGAGGAAACGTTTTTGAAAAAAGGAGGACGCGCGAATGCTCTGATCTTAGGCTCAACTATACGGCAGCGTTCTTCTATATCGGATAGGATCTGGGCAGGATCTATCTTTTTGGCTTTTAATAAACCTTGTAATTCATGAGCTGTTAAAAAATTTAGTTTCATTCTATTATTTTAGGGACTTTAAAGAAGTTTCCTTCATGCGCAGGCGCGACGGCTATAATCTTATGGAAGTCTATGGAAACCTTGGGATTATCGGGCCTATAGACATTTTTTACGTAAAGCGCGTTGGTCAGAGCCTGTGTCTTTGAAACGTCTACTTTTTTAAGCTTATCAATATATTCTAAAATGACTTCCAACTGGGTTTGCAAGCTCACTACTTCACTATCCGTAAGACCCAACCTAGCCAAATTCGCTATATACCTGACATCATCTTTTGAAATGCTCATAATTGCTCCAATATATCATTGCTTTTTTGAAAAGTCAAAAATTAGATTAGAAAGGCGCGCAAAATCGCCTAATGACAGATCTTCGGCCCTTGAAGACAAGAGGCCGCCCAGGGGGAGTCTTTTTAAAACGTCTTTGGGAACAAGGTTTGACAAAGGATTCAGGAGTTGTTTTCTTCTCTGGCCAAAGCCGGTACGGACGACTTTAAAAAATAACTTTTCTGAACGCAGCTTATAAAACTTCTTAGGGTCACGATAAGGCTTAAGCCGCACGAAACATGAGTCTATTTTTGGGACAGGCCAAAAAGAATCCTTTTTGATCTTAAAAATGATTGTGGGCTTACAAAAATAATTCACAAAACAAGTAAAAGCGCCGTATTCTTTTGTCTTTGAAGTTGCCACCATGCGCATAGCCACTTCCTTCTGGACTGTGATAAAGATATCGCTGATACTCTTTAAGTACTTAAATAAATACTCTATGATAGGTGTTGTGATGTAATACGGCAGATTAGCCACCACTTTCAAATTTTTTATTTTTGATTTTTTCAAATATGAGCCTAAGTCAAATTTTAATATATCCGCACAGATGACTTGAGTATTCTTGGCCTCGCCAAGGTCCCGCGCAAGCTGCGAACATAATCCCCTGTCCACCTCAATTGCTATAAGCCTTTTTGACCTCTCCTGTAAAAAATGAGTCAAAGCGCCGCGTCCGGGGCCTATCTCAAGCACGCAGTCGCTGGGAAGCAGCGAGACAGCATCGCATATCTTTCTGGTGATGTTTTTGTCTATAAGAAAATTTTGTCCAAAACGCTTAAGTGGTCTCATCCCCGCAAAACCCGCAGGGTGCCCGCTAACGCAGGATTTCACTGAAATTGACAATATGGTGTTCAAATTTCGCTAGAGTAGTACGTTATGGTGCTCATTTTTAGTTAGCGTGTAGGCGAGACGTATGGCGCTGGCCATAGGCCTGTGGTCGGCAATATTTTTACCGGCGATATCAAATGCCGTGCCGTGGACAGGCGAAGTCCTGATAAAACCGAGACCTGCGGTAAGATGGACGCCTTCCTGGAACTCCATTAACTTAAAAGGAATGAGGCCCTGGTCATGATACATGGCGACCACCAGGTCAAAGCCGCCTTCATAGGCCCTTTTAAAAACCGTATCCGCGGCATATGGCCCGTAAAAATGCTTGCCCCATTTGCTGTTCAGTTCTTTGACAGCAGGCGCGATAATGGCTTTCTCTTCGCTTCCAAAAAGGCCGGCTTCGCCGGCGTGAGGATTAAGGCCGCATACAGCGACCTTAGGGTATCTTATCTTAAAATTCTTTCTCA
>JAZDLG010000006.1:0-27722 GCA_043802125.1 Candidatus Omnitrophota bacterium | reverse complement strand
CAGTGGGAGATCAAGCGCCTGGCTGACAAGATGCTTGTTATCTGCATCAAAGATCTTCCTGAAGTATTTGAGGAAGCGGGCGCTAAGTGCGTAGCTTTGGGGTATTGCCCTGAGGGAGAAAAGTTTACGTGCGGGAAATATCCGCTTAAAGAAAAAGTATTGGCTAAAAAATGAAGCGCGCAAGACAGGATTTTTTTAATTCCATTGTTTGTTTGGTTGCCGTAGGGTTTCTTTCTTCATGCGCAAGCGTTCCATTGGCGCCTACGGCGCCAATGGATATTATCTACAGCCCTCTGCATGAAGTGCCGGGCGCGCGGGGAGACCTTTATCATGTTATAGGGCCGGCTGAGACCGCTTATCGCATATCCAAGATGTATGACGTGCCGCTGGACGCTATCCTTAAGGCTAATAATATTGCAGACCCCCGCGAGCTTAAAATAGGCCGGCGTTTATTGGTGCCGAACGCAGCACCTCTTAGGCCTGTCATTCCGGTATACAGTTCAAGCAAATGGCGCTATATCGTCATCCACCATAGCGTCACGGATTCAGGCGACGCGCGCTCTTTGGATGCTATACACAGGAGGCGCGGGTTTGACAGGGGGTTGGGTTACCACTTTGTCATTGATAACGGGACAAGCACGCGCGTAGACGGCCAAATAGAAGCCAGTCCGCGCTGGATCAAGCAGATGGACGGGGCCCACTGCAACATAGGTGGTATGAACGAATGCGGCATCGGGATCTGCCTTGTCGGAGATTTTACTTACGGCCCGCCCACGCAGAAACAAATGGAATCTCTGGCGCTTTTAGTCAATACCTTAAGGAAGTATTATCGCATCCCTATGGGCCGCATCGTCCGGCATAAGGACGTTCCGGGCAAGAGGACCGCGTGTCCGGGTAATCGTTTCCCATGGGACGACTTTAAGAAAAAGCTAAAGAGAAACCCGTGATACCCCGCCCCATCGCACCTTTGCCTATTGGAAGGCAAAGTGCGCCCATTCTTGGGCGGATGGGCGGGTATTCTACCTACTGTAGAAGGCCTGTTATGACAGAGGCTATAGATCTCAAAGAAACAGTTTCGTATTCATCCGGCTCTGTTGTCAGCAAGACCCTTTTGGATAAGAAGACCGGTACTTTAACATTGTTCGCTTTTGACCAGGGCCAGGGATTGAGCGAACATACGGCGCCCTTTGACGCGGTGGTGCAGATCTTAGACGGGGAAGCCCATCTTGTCATAGGCGGCGAAGATGTATACGCTAAAGCAGGCAGGCTGGTCGTAATGCCGGCCCATGTTCCGCACTCAGTGAGGGCCGAGCAAAAATTTAAGATGCTTTTGATCATGATCAAATGAAGCGGCTACTTCTTGACTCTTCGCCGTTTAAGTTATAGAATAAAGCTAACTTTGTAAAGAATGAGTATCCACAATAGGCAAAATTAGGAGGGAAAAATGCTAGAACTTGGCTTTTTGCGCATATTTAATCTGTTGATAGGGGTTGTGGGCCTGGCGGTATCCATAGGCATATTGCTTATACCCCGCGCTATCTCTCAGCTTGAAAAGAAGCTGGATCAAAATTTTTCAACAGAGGCGATAGAGAAATTGCTTAATCAGAAACGGAATTTAAGCGAGGCGCTTTTAAAGCATCCTCGCGTGTTCGGTTTCATTCTTCTTTTTATTTCATTTTTTCTTACGCTTTCCGGCATCCTTTTGTTCTAAGCACGCATGAGAATTTTTTACTCCTCGTTTGGTTCTCCCCATGCCAAATTAACGGGCTTGGGGAGTTTTTTATTGTTTTCAACGGCGCTTTTTTTATTTTTTATCGGAGCGTCAGTTGTTTATTTTATTCTAAAGTATATTTTCGCCCGGAGTTTAGTGTTCGGGTTACTGTTCCTGTTTTTTGTCCTGCCTCTCCTTATCAGGGTCCTATTCATCATCTATCTTGGGGCCTTGGCGCTTTTCGCGGCACTCTTCACCTTGAAGAAAAATAAGGAAAAAGAGGATGGCGACGTCATAGACGTAAAGGGGAGGCACCTTGGCATAAAGGATTGACAAGTGCGCCCCTTTCTGGGGCGGGTTGATTGACTAAGAGGTATATCTTTGCTATATTAACCCAGAGGTGAATTATGATAGAACGCTATACTTTACCAAAGATGCTTAAAGTTTGGAGTGAAGAGAGCAAGTTTGAAAAGATGCTTCAGATTGAACTTCTGGCATGCGAGGCGTGGTTTAAATCAGGTAAGATCCCTAAGAAGTCTTTAGTTGCCATCAAGGCCAGGGCCAAGATCAATATTGAGAAGATAAAAGAACTTGAAGAAAAGACCCGGCATGATGTTGTGGCTTTCGTCAATAATCTTTCAGAGAGCGTAGGCTCAGAAGCCAAGTATATCCATATGGGCCTGACGTCTAACGACGTCTTGGATACTACTCTTGCGCTTCAGATGGCGCAAGCCTTTGATATCCTGATAGATGATGTTGAAAGATTGCTATCCAGCCTGCTTAAGCTCGCTAAGAAATATAAAAGCACGCCGTGCGTAGGCCGCACGCATGGTGTCCATGCCGAGCCTACTACCTTTGGCCTTAAAGTCGCGCTTTGGTACGATGAGATGAGGCGTAACCTTGCGCGCCTTAAGGATGCCAGGGATGGGATCGCTGTGGGTAAGCTTTCCGGCACCATCGGCACTTATACAAACATAGAACCGGAAGTTGAGAAGTATGTCTGCGATAAATTGGGCCTGGGCATTTCTTATGGATCAACGCAGGTGATCCCGCGCGACAGGCATGCGGTATGTCTTGCGCGGATCGCGATCGCCGGCGCTTCGCTGGAAAAGTTTGCCGTTGAAATAAGGCATCTTCAAAAAACGGAAGTTTTGGAAGTTGAGGAGCCTTTTGCCAAAGGGCAAAAGGGGTCTTCGGCTATGCCGCATAAACGCAATCCTGTCATGTGCGAGAGGATCTGCGGCCTTGCGCGCTTGCTCCGCTCAAACGCCATGGCCCAGATTGAGAACATGGCGCTTTGGCATGAGCGGGATATCAGCCATTCGTCGGTAGAGAGGGTCATTCTTCCGGACTCAACCCTTCTTTTAGATTACATGCTCAATCAATTCATTGAAGTAGTGGAGGGCTTGAACGTCAACTCCAAGAACATGCTCA
This sequence comes from Candidatus Omnitrophota bacterium, assembly GCA_043802125.1. Taxonomy (GTDB): domain Bacteria; phylum Omnitrophota; class Gorgyraeia; order Velamenicoccales; family Velamenicoccaceae; genus Phelpsiimicrobium. The sequence continues at coordinate 24,577 of JAZDLG010000006.1, read as the reverse complement.
TCAATCTTGGGAATACCCGCGGCCTCATTTATTCTCAGCGAGTGCTTTTGGAATTGATGAGGAAGGGGTTGACCAGGCCCAATGCCTATGATATCGTCCAAAAGAACGCTTTCCAAGCCTCTTCAATGAATAAGGATTTTAAATCAGCCCTGTTGAGCGACCCAAAGGTCAAGCGCGTCTTATCTGCAAGCGAGGTTGAGGCGTGCTTTGACATCAAGTTCTATTTAAGGCATATCCCGACGATATTCAAGAATTTGGGCCTTGAATGAAGCCACCCGGGCTATAAACTAGATGAGAAGCATTGTTATTATCCCCGCTCTCAACGAAGAGACGAATATACCTCTCTTATTAGAGAAGATCCCATTCAGCGATACTCTTGACGTTTTGGTCGTTGATGACCATTCTTGCGACCGGACAGTTTCTGTCGTTGAAAAAGTATCGGCGCTTTTTTCCCGCGTAAAAGTCGTTACGTCTCCCTGGGCTGAACACGGACTTGCCTATTGCTATAAGGCAGGTTTTGAACACGCGCTAAAAAATGGTTACGAGGCGGTGATAGGTATGGATGCGGATGGTTCTCATGACCCTCTGGAAATACCTCGCCTATTGCTCGGCCTTGAAAATGCCGATTGGGTCGTGGGTTCGCGTTATGTCTCAGGCGGCAATGCCCAAGGCCTTGGGCTGGCCAGATACCTGATAAGCAGGCTTGCTAATTTTTATATTGGAAAAAAACTAAGGACGCAGATCAGGGATATGACCAGCGGGTTTAATTGTTTTAAGGTAGATGTGTTGAAACGCGTTGATTTTTTACATATCGGCTCAAAAGGTTTTGTGTTCCAAGCGGAGATGAAGTATCTCGCGCTGAAAGCGGGTTTTGTTTTCAAGGAGATGCCAATACGATTCCACCACAGGTACGCAGGCCGCTCAAAGTTTTCCCTAGGTATTGTGTTTGAGGCCTTTGCCAGGCTCCATGGCCTTAAAGGTTGATTTCGTCAGTAATTTCTGCTATAGTAAAATCCTGTCTTTTTAGTGATACCCCGCGGCCGACAAACCGCACCCTTCAGGGTGCGGATAAGGAATGGCCGCTTGGGCATTCCGCCCAGGGAACCCCGGGCTTTAGCCCGGGTGGGCTCCATTTTTGTAGCCTACCCAAGGTCAGTTATCCATGTATTGGCGCATTGAAGTCAAAGATAAAGAAGGCGTGTTTAATCCCGTTTCTGAAAGCCTTAAGAACGAGATAATGGAATTGGGCTTTGGAAAGTTGGAAGACGCGCGGATAAGGCATGTCTATTTTCTGCAGGGCTCGCAGAGCTCGCTCTCGGAACACCAAGCTCGCGCGATAGCCAAAGACCTGTTGATAGACGGCGTCATACAGGAGTACGAGCTTTATAAGGATACTCAGGCGCCCGTTATCCCGGATGGTTTTGTCTCTTTGCAGATCATTTACAAACCCGGTGTGATGGACCCTGTTGAGGAGTCCGCGCTAAAAGGTATCAGGGACTTAGGTATTACGTCCGTTGGATCGGTGCGCACAGCAAAGAGGTATCTTTTTAAGGGCAGCTTGTCCACTGACGCGTCTAGCGACGCGCTTTTAAAGATCGCGGAAAAGCTGCTTTACAACAAACTCATCCAGTCAGTCCTGCCGGAAGATGAACACATCCTTTATGATTTTTCCAGCCTGCCGGACTACAAATTCCGGTTAAATACCGTTAATATCTTAACTGCCGGCGACAAAGAGCTCCTCCGATTGAGCCGTCAGGGCCAGCTTTTTTTAAACTTAGCTGAGATGCGTCAGATACAGTCCTATTTTAGGAAATTAAAGAGGGACCCTACGGACTGCGAACTGGAGACTATAGCTCAGACGTGGTCCGAGCATTGCGGGCACAAGACGTTCCGCGGCACGATTGATTATAAAGAAAAGCGCGCCGGCACAAAAAAGATCGGCAATAAGATCATCCGCAATCTTCTTAAGTCCACCATAATGAAGGCGACGCAGGAACTTAAAAAAGACTATTGCGTTTCAGTTTTTAAGGATAATTCCGGCATAATCAAGTTTGACGATAAATACAATGTTTGTTTCAAAGTTGAGACGCATAATCACCCGTCGGCTTTAGAGCCTTACGGCGGCGCTAATACCGGCATCGGAGGTGTCATCCGCGACCCTATGGGCACGGGCTTGGGCGCCAAACCTATTTTAAACACCGACGTATTTTGTTTTGGGCCATTGGATCTTCCTGTCTCCAAACTTGCCAAAGGCACGCTTCATCCCAGGCGCGTGATGAAGGGGGTTGTCAGCGGGGTTAGGGATTACGGCAATAGGATGGGCATCCCTACTGTCAACGGCGCGGTACTTTTTGACGAGCGGTTCGTAGGTAATCCTCTGGTATATTGCGGCACCGTAGGCATTTTACCCAAAGAAAGTTCTTTTAAGAAAGTCAGTACAGGCGACGTTATCGTAGTTGTCGGCGGCAGGACGGGCCGCGACGGCATTCATGGAGCTACTTTTTCTTCGGGACAGTTGACTCATGAGTCGGAGAGCGTTTCTTCGGGCGCTGTGCAAATAGGCAATGCCATAACGGAGAAAAAGATGTTAGACTGCCTCCTTAAGGCGCGCGACAGGGGCTTTTATCGCGCTATAACCGATTGCGGAGCAGGCGGCTTATCAAGCGCCGTGGGCGAAATGGGCCAGGCAATGGGCGCTCGTGTAGATCTGGATCGCGTGCCGTTGAAGTATCACGGCCTGACTTATACGGAGATATGGATATCCGAATCACAAGAACGCATGGTCTTGGCGTGTGAGCCGGAGAAGTTAAAAGAGCTGTTAGAAGTCTTTACAAAAGAAGACGTGGAAGCGACGCGTATCGGCGAATTTACTGACACCAAGAAGTTGGAGCTATTTTTTAATAAACAGCGCGTATGCGAGATTGGCATGGATTTTCTCCACGACGGCCTGCCGTGCATAACCAAAAAGGCTGTGTGGATACAGCCCGCGTTTAAAGAAAGAACTTTTAAACCAGCCAAAGACTTGACAGAGGTTTTGCGCGCATTGCTTTCTCATCCTGATATTGCTTCCAAGGAGTGGGTCATACGCCAGTATGACCATGAGGTCCAGGGAGGGACAGTTATTAAGCCTTTAGTAGGTGTGGCCAACGACGGGCCGTCTGATGCCTGTGTAGTGAGGCCGCGTTTAAATTCTTTGCGTGGGCTTGTTGTCTCAAACGGAATTAATTTCAAATACGGAGATATTGACCCGTATTGGATGGCCGCAGGATGCGTTGAAGAATCTTTAAGGCAGTTGATATGCGTTGGCGGGAGTTTGAAGGGAGCAGCTATCCTTGATAATTTTTGCTGGGGCAATCCGGATAAGCCTGACAGGCTTGGAAGCCTGGTGCGGGCGGCATTCGGATGTTATGACGCGGCAAAGGGGTTTGGCGTGCCTTTTATCTCAGGCAAAGACAGCTTATACAATGAATTTGCCGTAGGTAAAAAGACGGTATCTATACCCGGCACGCTTCTTATTTCAGCTATCGGCATCATGGAAGATGTCAGAGGCGCCATTACCATGGACTTGAAAGCTCCGGGGAACCTGCTTTATATAGTCGGCCAAACAGCGCCTGAGTTGGGCGGTTCTCATTACTATGATATCTTAAAGATAAAGGGCGGCAAGGTCCCTGTCGTTGATTTTAAAAGATCAAAGGCGCGCCTGGAAAAACTCTCTCTCGCCTGCGCCAAAGGATTGGTACGTTCAATGCACGATTGTTCGGAAGGCGGCATCGGGGTCACGATAGCCGAAATGAGTTTTGCCGGAGGCTTGGGCGCGAATGTCTTTTTAAAAGAAGTGCCGTATCAGCAAAAAGACAGAAGGGACGATTTCATACTTTTTTCTCAGTCTAATTCAAGGTTCTTGGTTGAAGTTGAGCGCGTCCACCAGAAGGCATTTGAAAAAATATTGCAAAAATCAGCCTTGGGGCTGATAGGCTGTGTTACTGATTCAAAAGAGCTGAAAGTTTTCGGTTCAAAGGGGAACGCGTGCCTTGTCTCTACTTTAGATGAGTTGAAAGAGGCGTGGCAGAGTACCCTAAGGAGCGTATGAAAAAACAAAAAAAGTTTAGCAAGGATTTTTTTGATAAGAGGATAGACGTCTTTGAAGAAGACGAAAAAAAACGCGTCTGCCGTATTGCTGATGAATTCAGTTACGGGTTCAAGCGTCTTTCTAAATTCAAGAACGCGGTCTCAATATTCGGTTCTTCGCGCCTGAGCTGTAGAGACGAATATTATAAGCTCGCGGAAAAGACGGCCTATCTTTTAAGCAAAGCTGGTTACGCGATCATCAGCGGCGGCGGCCCCAGCATAATGGAGGCTGCTAACAAAGGCGCTAAGCGGGCCGGAGGCGATTCCATAGGTTTGAACATTTATATTCCGACTGAGCAAACAGCTAACCCTTATGTTAAGACATTGCTTGAGTTCCACTATTTTTTTGTGCGTAAGGTGATGTTTGTGCGGTATGCCAAGGCATTTGTGATATTTCCGGGCGGTTATGGGACGCTGGATGAATTATTTGAGTCAATCAACCTGATCCAGACGGCCAGGATACCAAAATTCCCCGTTATCCTTGTCGGGAGCCGTTATTGGCAGGGGCTTCTTCACTGGATCATGTCCACGGTCTTGCGCCGCGGCTGTATAGGCGAAAATGACTTGGGCCTCTTTTCGCTGGTGGATAAGCCTGAAGATGTGGTCCACGCCATAAATAAGTTTTACAAAAAAAAATGACCAGGCCAAAAGTTTTGATCCTAAAGGCAGCGGGCATCAACTGCGACAGCGAAACCGCTTTCGCGTTTGAAAGCGCCGGCGCCGATACTGAATTTGTCCACATCAACCAGCTTGTTTCAGGAGAGCGGCGTTTGAGTTCTTACCAGATACTGGCGGTTTCGGGAGGCTTTACTTACGGCGATGATATCTCAGCCGGCAAAGTCCTGGCAAATGAATTAAAAACCAAGCTTTTCGGTGAAATAAAAGATTTTATCCGCAGTGAAAAATTGATCATTGGCATTTGTAACGGTTTTCAGGTATTGGTCAAGGCCGGGCTATTGCCCGGCAATGACACTTTCCTGCAGGAGGCCACTCTTTCCGGAAATGACTGCGGATCTTTTCAGGATAGGTGGGTGTATTTAACAAGGCCACAGACAAGCAAGTGTATCTGGACTAAGGGTATACCTGATATCATTTATCTGCCTATAGCGCACGGTGAAGGTAAGTTTATCCCGATCGGCGAAAATGTTTTAGAAAGGCTTCGCCGCCAGGGCCAGATCGTTTTTCAATATTGCGATGTTTACGGCGGGTTTGGCGATTTTCCTGTTAATCCCAATGGTTCTATTGACAGTATTGCAGGCCTTTGCGATGAGACAGGCAGGGTCTTTGGCCTTATGCCTCATCCTGAACGGCACTTGGAGAGTTTGCAGCATCCCCGCTGGACGCGCGAAGGCATCAAAAGGCACGGCGACGGATTTCCGATATTTTTGAACGCGGTCAATTATTTTAAGTGAGGAGCGTTTTATGTTTGAAACAGATCATCCTAAGCATTATTGCGGCCTGTTCGGCGTCTTTGGCAGTGTTGACGCCAGTTACCTTATTTATCTTGGGCTCTACGCGCTGCAGCATAGAGGCGAGGAGTCTTGCGGCATAGTGACAAGCGACGGCGAAGAACTCTATATCCATAAGGACATGGGCCTTGTATCCGATGTTTTTAACCAGGATAACTTAAAGTCTCTTAAGGGCGATAGGGGTATCGGACACGTCCGTTATTCTACGACCGGCTCAAGCCTGGTCAAGAACGCGCAGCCTCTATTTGTTGATTATCTTGGTAATTCTCTGGCTGTGGCGCATAACGGCAACCTTGTAAACAGCCGCCGGTTAAAGGAAGACCTGGAAAGCTCGGGTTCCATATTTCAGACAACATGCGACAGCGAAGTGATAGTCCATCTGATGGCGCGTTCCAGGAGCAAGGATGTAGTTGAACGTCTCAGGGTCGCTCTAAAGCTTATAAAAGGGGCTTATTCATTAGTGCTTTTGACGCAGGATTCTCTTATCGGCGTGCGTGACCCCGACGGTTTCAGGCCGCTTTGCATAGGAAAGAAGGGCAATAGTTTTTTCCTGGCTTCAGAAACGTGCGCATTTGATCTTATTGAGGCAAAGTTTGTCAGGGAGGTTGAGCCCGGAGAGATAGTAATAATAAATAAAGATGGCCTTAAGTCCGTGCGTTTTTCGCCGAAATCCCATAAGAGCGCGCATTGTATCTTTGAACACATTTATTTTTCCAGGCCGGATTCCATGATCTTTGGCGAGGTGGTCCATTGCGTGCGCAAGAAGTTAGGCGAGACTTTGGCTTTAGAGCATCCTGTCAAGGCTGATATTGTAGTGCCTATTCCTGATTCAGGGACTTCAGCGGCTTTGGGGTTTTCACACGCCTCTGGCATTCCTTTGGAGTGGGGAGTTATCAGGAACCATTATGTGGGCAGGACGTTCATCCAGCCGCTCCAGCATATCCGCGACCTGGGGGTGAAGGTAAAATTCAACCTTTTGCGCGATGTTGTGCGCGGCAAGCGCGTTGTCATCGTTGACGATTCCATAGTCCGTGGGACGACGTCAAGGATAAGGGTCAAGAGTTTCAGGGAAGCCGGCGCGCGAGAGGTCCACATGAGGATATCATGCCCGCCGCATAAGTTCCCGTGTTTTTACGGTATTGATTTTCCTTCAAAGGAAGAGCTTATCGCCAATCGGTATTCCATAAAGGAGATAGCGAAATTCTTCGGAGCGGACAGCGTAGGATATTTGTCTTTAAAAGGCATGCTTAATTCCGTCAAGCTGCCGCAAGAAAGATATTGCGCGGCATGTTTTACGGGACATTATCCTGTGCAGTCTTGCGGGGTTAACAAACACGTTTTAGAAAGAGGCAAAACATGAGCTTAAATTATAAGAAAGCGGGAGTGGATATCACTAAGGCCAATCTTTTTGTAGACGCCATAAAAGGCTTGGCAAAAAAGAGCAACCGTAAGGGTGTCTTAGGTTCTATCGGAGGGTTCGGCGCTTTTTTTGAGGTAGCAAGCGGGAAATGCAAGGAGCCGGTGCTTGTCTCATCTTGCGACGGCGTCGGCACAAAACTTAAAGTTGCCTCTGCAGCCGGCATTCATGATACCGTAGGCATAGACCTTGTGGCCATGAGCGTTAACGACGTTTTGTGCTCGGGGGCTGCGCCGCTTTTTTTTCTTGATTATATCGCGACAGCTAAGATAGATATGGCGGTTTTAAAAAGTGTAGTCAAGGGCATTGTTGAGGGCTGCAGGCAGGCGGATTGCAGCTTAGTCGGCGGAGAGACCGCTGAGATGCCCGGGATGTATAAGGTAGGCGAATATGACCTGGCAGGTTTTTGCGTTGGGCTTGTTGAAAAGAAGAAGATCTTGGGCCACCACCGGGTCAAGATGGGCGATGCTGTCGTAGGCCTTGAGTCAAGCGGCCTGCATTCCAACGGTTTTTCGCTTGTGCGCAAAATATTCTCGCCCGAAGAACTGCACGGCCGGGCTCATGAGTTTTTAACTCCGACGCGTATTTACGTAAAGCCGGTTTTAAAGCTTATTAAGAAATTTGACACGGGGATCAAGGCCATGGCCCATATTACCGGCGGCGGTTTTTATGATAAGGCGAAGCGCGCTGTGCCAAAAAACATGACGATGATCATTTACAAAAATGCCTGGCAGCGGCCTGAGGTATTTCAGGAGCTGCAGGATCGCGGCAATATGGATGATAAAGAGATGTTCAAGATATTCAATATGGGGATAGGTATGGTCTTGGTGGTCCGCGACGCGCTTAAGATGGACGTGGTGCGCGAGTCGGCAAGATGCGGCTTAAAAGCCCACATCATAGGCGAGATCGTAAGCGGTGTCGGCGGCGTGGCAATCGCATGAAAATATTAGTCATCGGTTCCGGAGGCAGGGAACACGCGCTTGTTTGGTCTATAGCGCGGTCTAAGCGCGTCACAAAGATCTATTGCGCGCCTGGCAACGCCGGTATAGCGAAACTCGCGGAATGCGTTCCTATCAAAGCCGACGATATCGCAGGGCTTCTTTCTTTTGCCAAAAAAGAAAAGATAGATTTCACTGTTGTCGGGCCTGAGGCGCCCTTGGCCGCGGGCATCGTTGACGAATTTCAGTCAGAGGGTTTGAAGATCTTTGGGCCTTCTAAAAAAGCCGCGCAACTTGAGGCGAGCAAGGCCTTTGCCAAGCAGGTAATGCTGGACCAGGCGCTCCCTACGGGGCGAGCTGCTATTTGCCTGAGTATAGATGAAGCAAATGAGGCTATTTCTGATCTTGTATCGTTTCCTATTGTTGTTAAGGCTGATGGCCTGGCTGCGGGTAAGGGTGTTGTCATATGCAACGATGAGCAGGCGGCTTTAGATGCAGTGACAGATATGCAGGTGAGAAAAATTTTCGGCAATGCCGGAAATACCATTGTGATAGAGGAGTTCTTGGAGGGCGAGGAAGCCTCTATCCTTGTTTTGACTGACGGCCGCGATGCTATCGCTCTTGCGTCTTCGCAGGACCATAAAAGGATTTTTGATAAAGATGAGGGGCCCAATACCGGCGGTATGGGCGCTTATTCGCCGGCGCCGGTTGTGACGCCCGAGCTTTTGGATACCGTGATGAAAGAGATCATCCTGCCGGTATTAAAAGGCATGGCTGATAAGAGTATGCTTTATAGAGGTATTCTTTATGCGGGCATTATGGCGACAAAGAGCGGCCCGAAGGTTTTGGAATTCAACGTGCGGTTCGGGGACCCTGAGACTCAAGTGGTATTAGCCCGCCTTGAGTCTGATTTGTTAGAGGCGATGCTCTGGACTATCGGCAAGGCTAAAAAACCTGACCTAAAGTGGAGCGAAAACGCGTCTGTGTGCGTAGTTGTGGCTTCCGGCGGCTACCCGAATGAATATGAAAAAGGCAAGATTATCTCAGGGTTGGATAAGGCGTCAGCGCTAAAAGATGTCATAGTGTTTCATGCAGGGACGAAAAAGACTGAAGACACCTGCCTGCCGGCAGGCAGGGAAGACGGATATTCTACTGATGGCGGGAGGGTGCTGGGCGTGACGGCATTGGGAAAAGATATAAAGACTGCTATTGATAAAGCCTATGAAGCCGTATCATTGATCCATTTTGACAAGATGCATTACCGAAAAGATATCGGGTGGAGAGCATTAAATGAGGCCACAACTTACAAAACGAAGTGAATGTAAGCTGTAGGGCCGAATTTATCCCGTGGCTGTCTTTTAGCCATCGGGATCTAGTTTAGGTAACTTTACCTAAAAAAGGAGTGAGGCATGAAGAGGCCGAAGATCGCTGTCGTTATGGGAAGTATTTCTGATCTGGAGACAATGCAGGGCGCCATGGATATATTAAAAAATTTTAATGTTCCTATTGTCGCTAAAGTATTGTCCGCGCATAGGACGCCTAAGGACCTTGAAGCGTTCATTGTGGCGATGGAGGAGTTGGGTGTTAAGGCTTTTATCTGCGGCGCGGGCGGCGCGGCAGCGCTAGCTGGTGTTGTAGCTTCTTACACCACTTTGCCTGTTTTAGGCGTTCCCATTGAGACCAAGAGTTTGAAGGGCCTTGATTCATTGCTGTCTACGGTGCAGATGCCGGCAGGCATTCCGGTGGCTACATTTGCCATAGGCTCCGGAGGCGCCAAGAATGCCGCGCTTTTTTCGCTTTCGCTCCTTAGCCTGGATTCAGGTGACATATCAAAAAAACTAAAAAGCTTTCGTAATAAACAGGCCGCTGTAGTCAGAAAGATAAGGATCAAGGTTTGATTCACACTAAGGTCATAAAGATCAACCCGAAGGCCATAGACCAGGGGGCCATTAATGAAGCAGCTTCGCTCTTAGAGGCCGGAGGCCTTGTTGTTTTTCCTACGGAGACCGTTTATGGCATTGCCGTCAATTTGCTTAACAAGAAAGCTATGGAGAGGTTGAAAGAATTGAAAAACAGGCCGGCAGAAAAAAATTTTTCTATCCATTTGAGCGATAAAATAGATGTTCGTAAATACGCGGTTGATATTCTGCCGCGCGCCTTTAAAGTGATGAGCCGGTTCTGGCCCGGCCCTCTGACAATAGTCTTATCAGCTCCCGGCAACAAGACCGTGGGTTTGAGGATGCCTAAGAATGATGTGGCCCTACGGTTGTTGGGCCGCGTTGATTTTCCTGTTATAGCGCCCTCAGCCAATCTCGCCGGCCACCCTGCGCCGCGCGATGCTGAAAGCGCCTTGAAGGAACTTGATGGCCGCGTGGATATTATCCTGGATAGCGGGCCTACGGAGTTGGGCATGGAATCAACTGTGCTGGACGCGCGCCGTTTGCCTTTTGTTGTTTTGCGGGAGGGGTATTTAAAAAAAGAGGCAGTGTTGACTGTAGCAGCTTCCAAGACCATGCTTTTTGTATGCACGGGTAACTCGTGCCGTTCCGTTATGGCGGAATATTTATTGAGAAAGAAAGTTTCTGACTTAGGCCGCCAGGATATTGACGCGGCCTCTGCCGGCACGTTTGCTCTTCTAGGCATGGGACCGACGCGTGAAACTCAAAAACTCGTGAGCGAGACCGGGCTTGACGCCTCAGCGCATCGCGCGCAGAGAGTCTCATTGGAATTAGTTGATCAGGCGGACCTTATTTTCGCGATGGAGAGGCGCCACAAGGAAGAATTGCTCAGGCAGTTCCCGGCTGCTGCCGGCCGTGTGCATCTTTTGGGCGAGTACCTCAAATGGGATCCTTATGAAGACGAGATCCAGGACCCTATCGGCAAATCCGAGGAATTTTACAAGATAATATTTTTAAAGATAAAAGATGCTATAGATAAACTGGGAGATATGCTATGAGCCAAAAGAAGATCGCTATAGGCTGTGACCACGGAGGTTTTTTACTTAAAGAAAAAATAGCGCGTTACCTGAAAAAACAAGGGCTACCTATGGAAGATCTCGGAACGTTTTCTCAGGAGTCCATGGATTATCCTGACACCGCTTATAAGGTGGCAGCTGCGGTTTCTTCGGGAAAAGCGTATCGTGGCATACTTATCTGTAAAAGCGGCATCGGTAATTGCATAGTTGCCAACAAACTTAAAAACGTGAGGGCAGCCCTTTGTTATAATCTTAAAGCCGCGCGTTTATCGCGTCAGCATAATGACGCAAATATACTTATTTTGGGCGCTTTGTTTGTCAAGGAGACTGCTGCGAAAAAAATGATAGACGTGTGGCTTAACACACCTTTTGAAGGAGGCAGGCATTTAAGAAGGATAAAAAAGATAGAAAGGATAGAAAAGTTATGCGCACAACAATAAGCCATTTGAAAAAAGTAGACCCGGAGGTCTATAGCATCGTATGCCGTGAATTATCGCGGCAGCACAATAACATTGAATTGATCGCCAGTGAAAACTTTACGTCTGAGGCTGTCCTGGAGGCCCAGGGGAGCGTTCTTACAAATAAGTATGCCGAAGGGTATCCTAAGGCGCGCTGGTACGGCGGATGCGAATTTGTGGATGATGTTGAGGCCTTAGCCTGCCAGCGGGCAAAAGAACTCTTCTGCGCCGAACATGTAAATGTGCAGCCTCATTCCGGGACGCAGGCTAACATGGCTGTTTATTTCGCGGCGCTCAATTTAGGAGATACGGTTCTCGCTATGGATCTGGCGTGCGGCGGGCATCTTTCTCATGGGTTGCCTCACAATTTTTCGGGCATGTTCTATAAGATCGTCCCTTACGGCGTGAACCCTAAAACTGAGACAATTGATTATGATGAAATCGCCGATCTGGCTAAACTGCATAAGCCGAGGATGATATTGGCAGGCGCCTCGGCGTATCCGAGAGAACTGGATTTTAAGAGATTCAGGGAAATAGCGGATTCCGTGGGCGCGTATCTCTTTGTGGATATGGCGCACATCGCGGGCCTGGTAGCCGCGGGCATCCATCCAACGCCGGTGCCTTTTGCTGAGTTCGTAACCACTACGACCCATAAGACGCTGTGTGGGCCCAGGGGCGGCATGATATTATGCAAGAAAGAATTTGCCAAAAAGATAGACAGCATGGTCTTTCCCGGTATCCAGGGCGGCCCGCTTATGCATGTCATCGCGGCAAAGGCTGTGGCGTTGAAGGAGGCGCTGTCGCCTGAGTTCAAAAAATATCAGAAAAGAGTAGTCGTTAATGCCGCGGCCCTGGCGAGTGCTATGGCCAAAAACGGCTTTCGCGTCGTCTCCGGAGGAACAGATACGCACCTATTGTTAGTTGATCTTACTGATAAGCATATCTCGGGGAAAGAAGCAGCCATTGCGTTGGACCGCGCCAGAGTCACGGTCAATAAGAACCTTATACCGTTTGATAAACAAAGCCCATTTCTGACGAGCGGTTTAAGATTAGGCACACCCGCGGTTACTACTCGCGGCATGGGTATTACAGAAATGCGCCTGATAGCCGGTATCATAGCTAGTGTCGTATCAACGCGCGGAGATGAGGCATCCATAAAAAACGCTTTAAAGAAGGTATCCGAGTTAGTCCACAAGTTTCCTTTATATAACAATTTACTAAAACAGTGTAAGGTATAAAATGATGAAAAAAAGCAATGATAAGCGTCCGAGTTGGGATGAATATTTTTTAGAGATAGCTGCGCTGGTAGCTCAGCGTTCAACGTGCCTGAGGCGTAAAGTCGGCGCTCTTGTCGTCAAGGACAGGCGTATCCTGGCTACCGGGTATAACGGCACGCCTTCCGGCATCAAACATTGTTCGCAAGTCGGATGCCTGCGGGACAGATTAAAGATCCCTTCGGGAGAGAGGCATGAACTTTGCCGCGGGCTACACGCGGAGCAAAATGTCCTGCTCCAGGCCTCGCTTCACGGCGTGTCATTAAGAGACAGCGCATTATATGTGACGAATCAGCCTTGTATAATCTGCGCGAAGATGATCATCAACGCGGGGATAAGCGAGGTCGTGATGTCAGGCTCATATCCCGATGCCATGGCGCTTAGCTTTTTGAAAGAAGCGAAGATAAAGGTGAGGAAGGCGTAGTAATGCAAAGACTTTTGAAAGGAAGGCTACCTAAAATGGTGCAAAAGTGAATTGTCCATTCTGCGGCCATGTTGATGATAAGGTGATAGATTCGCGCGCCAGTTCCGAGGGCTCCAGCGTGCGCCGCAGGCGCGAATGCCTGGCGTGCGGCAAGAGGTTTACGACCTACGAAGTGGTTGAAGAGATGCCGCTTCTTGTCGTAAAAAAAGACGGCCGCAGGCAGCCTTTTGACAGAAAAAAAATATCAAACGGTGTCCAGAAGGCCTGTGAAAAGAGGCCCATCTCATCCGAAAGAATAGAGGAACTCGTTACGTCTGTTGAGCGCGAGATCTATCGTAAGTTTGAAAGAGAAGTCTCTTCCAGGGATATAGGGTCGTTCCTTATGGATAAGCTGGCCTTGTTGGACGAAGTCGCCTACGTAAGGTTTGCCTCCGTTTACAGGCAGTTTAAAGACGTCAATCAGTTCATGAGCGAATTAAAAGGATTGTTGAAAAAGGCGGGGGAATAATGGCTATAGTAGAGATGGAATTAAATAAGATAATCATAGATGAAAAGAGGCAGGATCAGATCATTGTCTTGAAAGAAAAAAATGGCGACCGCCTCTTACCCATTATCATCGGTTTCCTGGAAGCGAACGCGATAAAAATGAAGATCAGCGGTACGGTTCCGCCCAGGCCTTTGACGCATGACCTGCTTGTGACAGTAATAGAGGCTTTGGAGTGTACGGTAAAAAAGGTCGTCATAGATAGACTGGAAGATTCAACTTTTTTTGCCAAGCTTGTCTTGGCTCACAAATTAGACCAAGGCGGGGAAACTATAGTTGACGCGCGTCCTTCGGATAGTATCGCCTTGGCCGTGCGCATAAAAGCGCCTATTTTTGTAGACGAAGAAGTAATCAAGCGCGCCGAAGTTTTTCATCAGGGAGAGTAATTGGCCCATCCGCAGCTAGACCATCCCATATTCAGATCAAAACCGTTCTTGACCGTAGTCTCTCTGGCAAAGAAAGAAAAGAAAGACATCTATCTTGTCGGAGGATTTCTGCGCGACGCCATTATAGGTTATCAAAAAGAGGCGCTTGACCTTGATTTTACTTTAAGCCGGGGCGCTATTGATTTTGGCCGCCGCCTGGCGCGAGAACTAAAAGCCGGCTTTGTCGTATTAGATAAGGAACACGGCTGCAGCAGGGTAGTTGTGAAGATAAAAGGAAAGGTCCTAACATTTGATTTTGTTGACTTCAGAGGCAAAGATTTAAAAGAGGATCTCTTAAAGAGGGATTTTACAATAAACACCCTTGCCTGGCGCCTGCCTATGGTTAAAGACGTCTTGATAGATCTTTACGGCGCCCAAAGAGATATAGCCAAAAAAATCGTAAGTGTCGTTTCAGACTCTTCTTTTGACGATGACCCTCTTCGGATATTGCGGGCTTTTAGCGTCGGGGCTATTTTTGATTTTAAGATATCGCCTCACACGCTCTCTTTGATCAGGAAAAAAAAAGAGAGCTTAAAATCCGTGGCAGGCGAGCGGCTGCGCGACGAACTATTTAAGATCTTTAATTCTGAGCGCGCCTGGCGCCACATAGAGCTTCTTGATAAATATGGCGTTTTAGAGGTTGTCATCCCGCAGGTGGCGGTCATGCATAATGTCAAACAGGGAGGCTATCACCATTTAGACGTCTGGGGCCACTCGCTTGAAACGCTTAAGAAATTAGATGAGTTGCTTATGTCGTTAAAAGATGATCAAGACCTGTCTTTTTATTTAAACGAGCAGATGTCGTCAGGCAGGAAGAGGATGCAATTAATAAAATTAGCCGCTATTCTTCATGATATAGGCAAACCCAAGGCCTTTGAAGTAAAGGCAGGCAAGACGATGTTCCACGGACATGAGCGCATAGGCCGTATCATTTCGGATTCGGTATCTGAAAGGCTTAAACTTTCTTCCAGGGAAAAGTTTGCGCTAGATACGATCATCTTCTGGCATCTTCGGCCCGGATACCTGGCGGATAATGAAGTATTGACCAAGAGGGCGGTCCATAGATATTTTCGCGACACCAAGTCTGAGGCGGCGAGCGTTCTTTTATTGTCTATTGCAGACCAACGAGCCACGCGCGGGCCTCTGGCAAACGCGGCGAGCCGCAAAAAACACGAGAAGGTGTCTTTTTCTCTTCTTAAACAGTATTTTGAGATGTTAAAAGAAGAGCCGTTCAAGAGATTGATAGGCGGTACGGACCTGATAAAGAAACTTAGACTTAAGCCAGGGCCCTTATTTTCCAAGATTTTAGATGCCGTGGAAGAGGCTCAGGTTGAAGGAAGAGTGAAAACAAGGACAGAAGCGCTGATATTAGCAAAAACAAAGGCGGACAATGAAGATCAGGGGCGTTGAGATAAAGATCGTAAGAGGGGATATAGCGGATATGAAAGTTGACGCTGTTGTGGTCCAGTCTTATGGGAGATCCAGATCTGCTCCAAAGGCGTCTTCCTTTAAGGCGCAGAACTTAATCCACGCCGTGGTGGCAGAAGAAGGTATTCCCATAGACGACAAAAAAGTGCGGCACGCCTGCGCCCACGCGCTTGCCGTTGCCAAATCATTGAAAGTCAGGTCAATAGCGTTTCCGGCCATAGGTTACGGCGACCCGGGACTAACGCTTACAGCCTCAGCGAAGATATTGTCTCAGGAGATATTCCGGCATATCCGGGAAGAGAAGCATTTTCTTAAAGAGATAGACCTTGTATTACAAGACGAGGAAGATTTTAAGGCCTTCCGGCGCACTGTTGAGAGCTATCTTAACCATATCGTCGGCAGCCTTTGCCAGGGGTCTTTTGTGACGGTAGATACTATTATTGAAGTAGAAGGCGGGATCGTCCTGATCAAGCGTAGCAATCCGCCGTTTGGATGGGCCATACCCGGAGGCTTCCTGGATTACGGCGAAAGCTTAGAAGAGGCTGCGGCGCGTGAAGCCAAAGAGGAAACAGGGCTTGTTGTCACGAACTTAAAACAGTTCCATACGTATTCCGACCCCGCGCGTGATCCTCGGTTCCATACAGTCAGCACCGTTTTTATCTGCCAGGCAAAAGGTATACCAAAAGCAGCTTCAGATGCAGCCGCAGCCCGTATTTTTAAATTAGGTGATTGGCGCGATATGGAAATTGCCTTTGATCACAAGAGGGTGCTTGAGGATTATTTGCGCTCCCGTTAAAAATCATCCTGCCAAATATCTTTTTTGGGTTCTTCCTGTTCCTCTTTCAGAGGTTTTTCTGGATGCTGCGGCATTTGGAACCCTGTCCCCGGAGTTTCTTTGTCTTTGCGAAGAGCGTAGATCACGACTAATACCACAAGGCCAAGAACGATAAGAAAGCCGTAACGGACGATCTCGTCTAAGACGGAGTCTATAAGGCTCTTCTTTTTCTTCCGCTTGGCTTCGGCCTGAGCTTCAAGTAATTTTTTATATCTTTCTTCAAAGTCAGGCACAGTGATGCGGGTTTTGGTCAAAGAAGGAGTTTGCGGGGTTACCAGGGTAGGCGCAGGCGTAGAGATACCCGGCGTAGGGATGCCCGGAGACAGCGGAATATCTAAAGCAGGCACAATTGCCTGCGTCTGCATAGCCGGCGCGGTAGTGGTCATTGTTACCGGTATTTTTTGGACCTGGACCGGAGTGATCTTTATGTCCTGTTGTTTAGTCTGCGTCATATAGTCGTTGGGGGAAGAACTTTGAAATTTGTCTGCCGAGGCGCGGGCGGATAACAGAAGGAAAAGCGCAAAAGATATTAATAATGTTTTTTGTTTCACGACTGATATTTTAACATAATATTATCGTTTTGCCAATGCAAGGACCTGTTCGGTCAATGCGTAGAAATCTTTTTTTGTATTAAGGCTGTTGACTTTTTGCCGGATCGGCCGCACAAAGCGCCTGCCTTTTAAGTACCAACCTACGAATTTACGCATTATCGGCACCGCGTTCTCTTCTTTGTGTTCTGCGATCAAAAGTTCAAGGTGTTTTAACATTGTTGTAACTATCTCTTCAAGAGACGGCGGTTCAAGGATGCGCTTATTTTTTAGATATTCTTCAATTTCTCTAAATATCCACGGGTTTCCTAAAGCCCCGCGCGCCACCAGTATGCCGTCACAACCGGTCTCTTCAAACATAAGCTTTGCGTGTTTGGCGCCCCAGACGTCGCCGCTTGCTATTACGGGTATAGAAACGTTTTTTTTGACGTCCGCGATGATCTTATAGTCCACTGTCCCTTTGTAAAACTGGTTCCTGTCCCTGCCGTGTATGAATATCGCCTTTACGCCCGCGTCCTGGGCGAGTAGTGCTACAGCAACGGCGTTTTTAGACGTTTGGTCCCAGCCGCTCCTGATCTTTATGGTCAAAGGTTTTTGCAGGTTCCCCGCAAGGTGCCCTGTAAGGGCACTAGCAAGGGCTGTAAGTATCTTTTTCAGCAGTTGGGGTTCTTTCATAAGGGATGCGCCTTCGCCGCGCCTGCAGACTTTTTTGACAGGGCAGGCGGCGTTGAAGTCCAGGAGGTCAAAGTCATAGAGCTCCAGTACGTCAAGGGCTTTAAGAAGGTATGGGATCTCAAAGCCTAAGAGTTGGACGCCTATGGGCCTGTCATTAGGCGCGAGCTCAAGCATCTTTTTTGTCTTTTTGTTTTTGTGGGATATGGCGCGCGCGTTGATCATTTCCACAAAAGTGAAACCGGCTCCGTACTCGCGGCACAGGAGTCGGAAGGATGAATCGCTGATGCCGGCCAGCGGCGCAAGAAGGACATTTGATCTAAGCTCAAGCTCGCCTATTTTTAACATGGACGTATTGTATAGGAAAATCCCGCAAGAGTCCATAGCCAATTCGCCCCAGAAAGGGGCGCACTTGGCAATCGCCTCACAAGAGGCGCACTTTGCCTTCCGATAGGCAAAGGTACCTTTATGCCAAGGCGCCTTTATGGTGAATAATAGCCCATTTTCCCACTTGACAATATTCCCACAATAGTGTATATTTTAGGTGGAAAAGGAGGAGACATGAAAACACTTAAATCTAACAGTAAGACTAAGAAAGAAACGGTTGATATCCACGAGGAGTTCATTCCGTACCAGACTAAGCCGCTTGATTCTAAATATAGGATTACTTTAGGTGGCAGGCTTACCAGGTTGCTTGGTAAACGGATGAATGCGGAAGCATACCAGATCTTTGTCGGCAGAAATGGGGATATTTTATTAAGGCCGTCAGTATCTATTCCTAGCAATGAGGCTTGGGTATACCAAAATCCCCAGGTTATTGGAAAGGTCCGTAAGGGCCTCCAAGAAGCGCGGGAAGACAAGACCGAGCGCGTAGATGATTTGGAATCCTTCTTGGATAGATTATGAGGTTCTTTTTAAGTTTTACCCCAACTGCCAAGGCTAACCTTAAAGAACTAAAAGGATCAGCTCATCTTGAGAAACGCTTTAAGGCAGTAGCTAAAACCCTCAGGTTCCTTCAGGAAAACCCACGTCATCCAAGTCTGCAAACGCATGAGTTTTCTTCGTTTAAAGGCCCTGGTGGAGAAAAGGTCTTTGAGGCTTATGCCGAGCAGGATACGCCTGCCGCATATAGAATATTCTTTTTTTACGGCCGGCAAAGAGGAGAGATCGTTATTGTGGCGATCACGCCTCATCCATAGAAAGATTAAGCATCGTTGCCGTGAAGAATTTTCCGCAAGTCCTGCTTTTTACAAAGCCTCTCTAAATCAGCCAATTTTATCTCAAAATTAGGCCAATATATCTCTTAGTTTATGGCGGCTAGTTTATGCCGTAATTCCGCCATTATTTGATATAATATACCCATAAACTAAAAGAAAGAATGATTTGGTAAGGGAGATTCTGTTATCGCGATTTAGATGAAGATGTGTTTTTAGTCTTGTTTTTTATTTTAATAAGGAATATATTGCACCTATAAAGTATCTTTTGAGCAATTGACAGACAAATTCTGCTTCTCACTATGAATCCAACCCCGGTACAGTTAAAACAACTTAATCTTCTCTTAGATAAATTTGCTGATAAAGAAATTAATTCTTTGATTGATTTTCTAAATGATAATGATTTTATATGGCTCCATCGAGAAAAAATCTTTTATCATCAAAAGTTATGTTTTTCAATAAGAACCATGGGTTTGGATCTTTTTATCAACAATCATGATTTTGTCAAAAAACAAATCACAGAATACGAAGCTAAGTATAGAGAAAATCCGAGAGGATATGATGCAACAATATCAGAAATTAGCCTTTGGAAAATTGTACAACGTTCTTCATTAGTTTTTGGATTATTGGGTTTATTGTTTGGAAGGTTCATCTTTAGTAATACATTATGGATTTTTTATCTTACCTTCTGTTTTTTAGCATTCATTGTATCGTTAAAAATTCAAGGACGGCTATTAAATAAGATAAATTCTTTGTAATAAATTTGTAGAATTGCCAAAAATAGAATTAAGATAGGTTGAAAGATATATTTTGAACCAGTTCCTGTCACATTTAGAACTATTTGTTACAGCGCTCTGTTTTAATTCTTCTGTTTTCTCTTCCGAAATAAGACCCTGTATTTAATGCGCAAGGAGTAGATTCTGGCGCAGCATTCTCCATGGGGAGGTTTGGTTTGGTTTGGATTGGAGCAAAACTTGTGGAGGCCGAGCGGGCACGGACCCCGCCCTGCCAAGCTTTGCTTGGCGAGGCGGGGGAGCGAGGCCGGAACCAGAGTGAGCATTGACGGCCGGGTCAAAGCGAACGTTTTTGCGCAAAACAAACCAAGCCAAACCAGGCATCTTGTCTAGCCATTTCATTGACAAAGCATAGGCGCTATGATAGATTATAGGGCAATGATCAGGAGACTTTTATTTACCTTAATATTGGTGTTTAGCCTGTCTCAAGTATGCTCTGCGTATTGGATCTGGACGCCTGAGACCAAGAGGTGGACAAACCCCAAATACGCGCCTAAGGAGAGTCCGCAGGAACAGCTCATTTTTGCCAAAAGTTATTATGAGGCAAAGGATTATATCTCAGCTTATAATGAATTCAAGAAGCTGGTGAAGTATTTTGTTGATGCTGTGGAAGCCCCGGAGGCTCAATATTACATGGGGCTTTGCCTTGAAGAGATGGGCAAATACTATGAGGCGTATCAATCTTACCAGAAGATCATTGAGAAGTACCCTTTCAGCAACCGCACGGACGACGTTCTAAAAAGAGAATATATTGTCGCTCAGAAGCTGCTGGACCATAAGACCAAACTCGTTGGTATAGACTTTACGGGCGAAAATGTCGCCATAGAGATCTTTAAGAAGGTAGTGGAAAACGCGCCATACGGTAAATATGCCGCCGCAAGCCAATATAAGATAGGCCTAACGCTAAAGGCTAAGAGCTATTTCAAAGAGGCGACTGATGAGTTTCAGAAAGTCGTGGATAATTATGCGGATAGCGAGTGGTCGGAACCCGCGAAATTCCAGATAGCTCTGTGCGCCGCCAAATCTTCCTTGGATGCCTCTTATGACCAGACGTTAACGCAGGAGGCCAGGGATAAATTTAATGAATTCGTAAAGACGCACCCGGAGGCGGAATTGTCCCAGGAGGCTGAGGTTAAGATGTCCGAGTTGAAGGATAAAGAGGCTGAGTCCAGCTACAGAATAGGCCAGTTCTATGAGAAGCAGAAGGCTTTTGACAGCGCGAAGATCTATTATAATTACGTGGCCAAGAATTTTCCCAATAGTGTCTGGTACGCCAAAGCCGTTGAAAAGATCCAGGCGTTGGAAAGGAGCCGTCCGTGAAGAAACTGATCAACCTCTCGCTTTCTTTATGTTTACTATTCTGTTTTCATGGCTGCGGGTATACGACACACGCCTATCTTAACCAAACAGGATACAAGACTATTTATATCTCGCCTTTTGTCAATAAAGTAGACACGACTTCCGAGTTCAGCGAGGGTAGGCGTTTTAAGACTTATTTCCCGCTTCTTGAGAATACAGTGACGAACGCGGTCGTTGATCGTTATACATTTGACGGAAATCTTAGGATAGCAAGAGAAGATGATGCGGATCTTGTCTTAAAAGGGGCGCTCGTGAATTATCGCCGTGATTCGTTGAGGGATTCTTCCAGCGATACGCCCGAGGAATACAGGGTGACTATTTTTGTCAATATTACGCTAACAGATAATAAGACAAAGAAGGTCCTCTGGGAGAAGAATGATTTCGCGGGCGACTCGTCTTATTTTACCACCGGGCAGTTTACTAAGTCAGAATCGCAATCCATCCAGGACGCCACTAAAGATCTCGCCCGAAGGATCGTGGAGACGACCGTTGAGGCATGGTAGAGCCACACGTCTTTATATTCTTAGGCAACGATGAGCTCCGCAAACACGAGCAGCTGGAGCTTCTGCAGAAAAAATTATTCCCGCCTGATATCAAGGAATTCAACTATTGCCTGCTTTATGGGGATGATAAAGACCTTACTCCCAAGGGCCCGAAAGATCTAAAAGAGGCCTTGTCTTGTTTTCCTCAAGCCGGCGCTTCTAAACGGCTCGTCGTTATAAAAATGGCCCATAAGTTGAGCAAGGCTCATCAGGCTTACCTGCTTGAGGAGTGCCGGATCATAGCATGCAAGACTATTGTGGTCTTGGATATCCCCGGAGATGCTGGAAAGGCGAGTGAGTCTTTTGTCGGAGCATTAGCTAAGGCCGGGGCTCAGGTAGTGCGTTTCGCAGGTGAGGCCGCGGCAGCTAACGCGTTTGATCTGGGGAGGGCTATCGCGGCTCGCAGGCCGGAGTCGGCTTTAAAGATATTAGCAGGCCTCATTCGTTATAAAGAAAAAGCGGAGAAGATAATCGGCGCTATCTTTTGGCAGTGGGAACGCCTTCACGCGGATAGGCGCATCTCCGAAGAAAATTACAAGAGGGGTTTAAGGCTTATTTCCGAAGCTGACAAACGCCTGAAATCGTCTTCGTCGGCATTTGCCCGTGAGGTCCTGATACTTGAGGCGCTTGTGGTCAGGCTTTCTTCTTTAGCATGAGCGCAAAGCTGGATTTGCGCCTTGAAGCGGTGTTTTTGTGGATAATGCCTTTGGCAGCAGCTCTGTCAAGTTTGGAGAAGACGGTCTTTATCTTTTCTTTTGCTTCATCCAACTTTGCCGCGGCTATCAGGGCGCGCAGGCCTTTGATCTCTTTTTTGAGGCCTGATTTGAGCGCGAGGTTGTGAGATATCCTTTTTTTGTCTACTCTTAAGCTTTTTGCAGCGCATTTTCTTTGTGGCATAGTGATATTTTATAACACAGAATACCTTCGTTGTCAATGGTGTTTACCATGAGCGAACACAAAGCGATCTTTAAGTCTGCTTCGGTTATCAGCGCGTTTACCGTGCTTTCGCGCATCACCGGGTTAGTGCGCGACGTGCTTCTTGCTAATCTCTTCGGCACGCAGGCGGCAGCCCAGGCTTTTTTTGTAGCCTTTAAGATCCCGAACGCTTTCCGGGATATAATGGGCGAGGGAGCCGGGAACGCGGCTTTTGTGCCTGTTTTTTGCGAATGTCTTGAGAAAAGGCCCAAAGCCGATTTTTTGAAATTAGTGAACTCTCTTCTTCGCGTCATTTTTGGCATCTCCATTTTGTTGGTCCTGGCGGGCATAGTATTTTCGCCTGGCATAGTGCGCCTTGTCGCTCCCGGTTTTTCCACCGATATTGCCAAGTTCGGTCTCACCGTTACGTTGAACCGCCTTTTATTTCCTTACCTGGCGCTTATAACGCTAAGCGCTTTTATGATGGCAGTATCAAATTCTCTCAAGTCATTCGCAGCACCCGCGTTTTCTTCCGTAGTCTTTAATATCGCCCTCATCTTCGGTATTTTTTTTATCACGCATTTCGCGGTACCGGATCCCGTATATGCATTGTGCATCGCGGTCCTGGCAGCGGCTGTGGCCCAGGTATTATTTCAGTTCCCGCCGCTCTGGAAAATGGGCATTGATTTTAAGAAAGGCGGCGTCTACGCCGAGGTTTTTAAAGAGCCGGCTATCCGCAGGGTCGGCCGCCTCATACTGCCGCGCATTGTCGGTACGAGTATCTATCAACTCAATATCTTTGTTGACACTATTGTCGCCTCATTTGCTTTTTGGGTAGGGGATGGGGCTATAGCGGCCATTTATTACGCTAACCGTATCATCCAGCTCCCTTTTTCAATATTCGGCGTAGCCCTTTCCAATGCCGCTCTCCCCAATATGTCGGCAAACTCAGCTAACCGGGATATGGAGAAGTTCAAGACTACTCTGTTGTTCTGCCTTAGAGCGGTTTTTTTGGGAGTCATCCCATTGACCGTTGGTATTTTAGTTTTTGCCCGGCCTCTTGTACAAGTGATATTCCAGAGAGGAAGTTTTGACGTTTATTCAACCAACATTACTGCTTTTGCTGTTTTCTTTTACGCCTTTGGCCTGGTATCCTATGTGGGGGTGAGATTTTTGTCCCATGCTTTTTATGCCCTCCAGGATACGATGACCCCTGTCAAAGTATCCGCCGCAGGTTTTTTTATGAACGTCATTTTAATTTCCCTCTTCGTTTTTGTTTTTAGATTTCAGATATCAGGCCTGGCTTTGGCCAGTTCCATTTCAGCCTCTGTTAATTTTTACCTTCTTTATCGCGCCCTCAATAAGAAGATAGGTTTTAATTTCAGCCATGATTTTAGCTCAATGGTCGTCAGGTCTTTTGCCGCATCTGTTGTTGTGGTCGGAATCATCTTTTGGGCCTGGCAGCAATGGGCTTATTCTAATCCGACTTTTTTAAAGATGTGCGTTGTTTTTTGCTTAGGGGCTGTCTTGTACGCGGCGGGCCTCTGGGTATGCAGGGTCAAAGAAGCAAAGGAGATATTGCTTTGGTTGCGGAAGAAAAAATAAAAAATTTTCCTGACGCGCCGGGCGTCTATCTTATGAAGGATGGCAAGGGGCGCGTGATCTACGTAGGCAAAGCCCTGTCGCTAAAAAAAAGGGTGAGGAGTTATTTTCTCAAGTCCCAGCCTTCTGTAAAGACGCAGATAATGCTCTCTTATTGCCGGGCAATAGGCCATATAGCAACACCTTCGGAACACGACGCCCTTATTTTGGAAGCTGATCTTATTAAGCAGTATAAGCCCCGTTTTAACATCAGCCTGAAAGACGACAAGAGTTATCCCTATATAAAGATCACCAAAGAAGATTTGCCAAGGGTCTTTATCGGCCGCCGAAATAAGTCTGCCGAGAACGTAGACCACTTCGGGCCGTATACCAGCTCCAGGCTTTTACGCCGGGCTTTGACTATCTTGCGCAAAAGTTTCCCTTTTTGCACTTGCCGCAAGTTCCCAAAAAAAGTTTGCCTTAATTATCACATGGGGCTGTGCGCCGGGCCATATCAGAAAAAGATCTCAAAAAGAGCTTATAGGGATGTCATAAAGGCCCTTGGAGATTTTTTGACGAAAAAAGATTCCGATCTCATTGACGATCTCTCCTTAAAGATGAGGGATCTTGTCAGGGCT
>JAZDLG010000066.1:0-13478 GCA_043802125.1 Candidatus Omnitrophota bacterium | reverse complement strand
TCTTTCTGTTATGTGTCTGATCTGGTAGCCGGCCTGTATAAACTCATCCATTCGGATCTGCATGATCCGGTTAATCTGGGCAACCCTATTGAGATGACGCTTAAAGAGCTGGCGATAATGATAAAGAAGATGACGAAGTCCGGTAGTAAAATAGTATACAGGCCGTTGCCTAAGGATGACCCTAAGCAGAGGCAGCCGGATATTACGCAGGCCCGCGAAAAATTGAAGTGGCAGCCCAAGGTGCGGCTTAAAACCGGATTGGCCCGGACGGTGGAGTGGTTTAGAGAACATTCTATTTAGGTATTTTACAATATGGTCATTGACTTCCACGTCCATTCCAAATATTCCTTTGATTGTTTTTTAGAGCCATCACGGGTGATTGATATTGCGAGGCTGGCCGGTCTTGACGGGCTCGCCATAGCTGATCACGATACTATGGCCGGCGTCGCTGAATTTAAGAAGCTCGCCCCTGACCTGTATATCATACCGGCACAGGAGATAACTACAAGGCAAGGCGATATCCTCGGGCTTTTTTTGAAAGATCAGATTGAGAAAAGAGATGATCTCCAATGGAATCTGCGCGCTATCAGGCTCCAGGGCGGCTTGGCTGTTCTGGCCCACCCTTTTAAATGGCCCCATCTTATAAGAGACAAGGGATTCCTGCGTCAATTTGACGCGATAGAAGTATTCAACGCCAGGAATAATATCCCAATGCCCTATTTAGAGAATTTTCTGGCAAGCTCGGCTGTTAAGGCGCTTAACCTTGCTTTTGTGGCCGGCAGCGACTGCCATGAGGGTTTTGAACTGGGCCGTTCTAAGACCATTTTTGAATTTGGGCAAGATGTTGCCGACGACCAAAAGATAAAAAATGCCATTTTGGAGAAACGCGTTAAGGTGTCAGGCAGGGAGGTTTCCCTGCCGCTTGAGATCATAAGCCATTTTTCAAGGAATTTTAGAAGTTTAAGGCCAAAACTATAGTGAATATATTTTCTAAACTTGATATGTTGTATAGGCTGGGTTTTCAGGCTAAGCGCCCTAATATTTTCTCTTTTCACGACTGCCTGCCTGATGTTTTTTCAAGTTACATTGAACTATTGATATACAAGAGATACAGGATACTGGGCGCCGAGGATCTCTTGGAACGCCTGGATCTCGCAGGCGGCTTTAGATCCGGAACACCGGCTATCTGCAAGGAGGCAGTGCTGACTTTTGACGACGGCAGGCGAAACTGCTGGACTGTTATTTTTCCTTTGCTTAAAAAATATAAGGTCAAAGCGTCATTTTTTATTATACCGTCGCGCGTTAAGGATAGCGACGAATATTTTCCGAACCTGGAGGATTACTGGAATGGGCGCGTCTCCTGGGAAAATCTTTATATTAGCCATCGCAAACAGCCATATCTTACCTGGAACGAGCTGAAAATAATGCACGCAAGCGGCCTCGTTGACATCTTTTCCCACAGTCTTCGTCACGACGTGGTGAATATCAGTTCCCGCGTTGTGGATTTTCAGCACCCGGGTGTTTATGAGATGCCCGTATATTTTGACGAGTGGTTCGCAGCCTGCGAGCCGCAACTTGATAGCTTCTGGGGCGCGCCTATCTATGAACGCGCCTGGGCGCCTTTGGCATCAAACTGCTACAGGCCCTGTAAAATGGCCGATACCGTGATGAATGAGTTCGTGAAAAAAAACGGCGGTTTTCTGTTTTTTAAAAAAAAGAAGTGGAGGAAAAAACTTTTTGAATATTTTCAATCGGCCAGAAAGTCATTTCCACCGGGCCACTTCAAAAAGCTGGAAAGCAAGGAAGACGCGCGCGAATCTGTTTTTGAGTCCAAGAGGCAGATAGAGGCAAAATTAAAGAATATCTGCTATTTTTTTTCGTTGCCGCTTTACCAGGGTGGAAAAGATTGTATGCCGTTTTTAGAAGAGGCGGGATACAAAGCAGTTTTTTCGGGCCCTAAGCAAGCAAGGAATAAGGGCCAGGCCCTGCCGGTTTTAAGCCGCATCCCCAGCTTCTGGATCAAGTTCCTGTCTTATTTTTAAGTAATAGGATAAACTTAAAAAAAAGCTTGACATAGAGCACTAAATTCAATAGAATTAACGCTTTACGAGTAACGCCCCTGTAGCTCAGTAGGTAGAGCACGTCCTTGGTAAGGACGGGGTCACCGGTTCAATTCCGGTCGGGGGCTTAAATGCCGTCGGAGAAATGAGAGAACATATTTTATTGGAATGCCCGGTTTGTAAGAACAGGCTTTATTCTTATACAAAAAATAAGAAGAAGCATACGGAAAGACTTGAGTTAAAAAAATTTTGCAGCTATTGCCGCAAGCATGAACCTCATAAAGAGGTTAAGTAGTCTAACGTAAAATTTGCGTTAGACAAACGTAGCGCGTGTTGTCAGGTGTTCTGTAATCAGGCCATTTTAGGTTAGGAGCGTCGGTTAGTGGTAAACCACCGGTCTCCAAAACCGGAACTGCAGGTTCGATTCCTGCCGCTCCTGCCAGTTTTTTGCAGGGCAGGCGAGTCCTAAAGAAACCGCACACGGAAGCTCTAACGTCAATAAACCTAAACAGAAAACCATGGCCAATATTTTAGCGAAAGTGCCCGTATTCTTCGGCGAGGTCAAAGCTGAGCTGATAAAAGTCGCTTGGCCGTCGCGCAAGGATCTTTTGGGCGCGACGTGGATCGTTATCATCGTTACTGCTATTTTGACCCTTTACATAGGGGCGCTTGATTTTATTCTGACAAAAGCCGTTAGTTTGGTATTGAAATGAAAAAAACCCGTAGTAAATTCGCGCCGTCATTTAAATGAAAAAGTGGTACGTTGTCCATACAAAGACGGGTTCCGAAGACAAAGTCAAAAAAAGCCTGGAAGGCCGTATTGCTACGAGCGGCTTGAAAGACCTGATGGGCCAGGTCCTTATACCGACCGAACAGGTCTCTGAGGTCAGGAGCGGCAAGAAGAAAATATCGCAGAGGAAGTTTTTTCCCGGGTATCTTCTTGTTGAAATGGATCTAAACGAAAACACCTGGCTTTTGGTGCGTACGACTCCCGGGGCTACGGGTTTTATAGGGATGGGCAAGCAGCCATCGTCTTTGACCGCCGAGGAAGTGGACAACATCATGAAACGCACCGTTGAGACGAAGTCCAAGCCAAGCCCCAAGGTCCATTTTGAAAAGGGCGAATCCGTGCGCATCATTGAAGGCCCGTTCTTAAACTTTAACGGTTCAATAGAAGAAGTCAATCCTGAAAAACAAAAAATAAAAGTCAGTGTTTCCATTTTCGGACGCTCCACACCCGTTGAATTAGAGTTCTGGCAAGTAGAAAAGGTTTAGAAGAATGTACAATAACCTGAATAGATACTGATGCCTAACCGCTTCGCAGGCACAGTATTAATTCGCCCATACAACTTACAAACCGCTCCCCTACCTTCGGTAGGGCAAGCTGTAAGCTGTGGGCTCATTTAAGGTGTGATATGGCAAAGAAAGTAGTGGCTCAGATAAAATTGTACGTCCCTGCGGGCCAGGCAAATCCAGCGCCCCCAGTGGGCCCGGCTTTAGGCCAGCACGGCGTAAACATCATGCAGTTCTGCAAGTCTTTTAACGAGCAGACAAAAGACAGGGACGGCATTGTCATGCCGGTAGTCATCAGCGTCTACGAAGACAAAAAATTTGATTTTATCATCAAGACCCCTCCGTGTTCGGTATTGCTCAAGCGCGCGGCCAATTTAGCCAAGGCCTCAGGGCTGGCCGGTAAGGAGAAAATAGGCTCAGTGACAATGAAGCAGGTTGAAGAGATAGCTAAACAAAAGTTGAACGATCTAAATACGCTGGACCTGGAGATCGCGAAAAAGACCGTAATGGGTACTGCCCGCAGCATGGGCATTACTGTAGAATAAGGTTGTGGGGTAAGTATGTCAGTCAAGCCAAGCAAAAGATACAAAGAGGGTTCAAAGTTAGTAGATAAGGCAAAGAATTATACGCTTAAAGAGGCTATCGTAGTATTAAAGTCGTTGCCTAAGACGAAATTTGACGAAAGCGTGGAACTCGCGTTTCATTTGAAGATAGACACTAAGAAGTCAGACCATATGGTCCGAGGTACGGTTGTGCTTCCTCACGGAACAGGCAAAAAAGTCCGCATAGCCGTGTTTTGCAAGGGCGAGTCTGAGAAGGAAGCCAAAGAGGCAGGAGCTGATTATATCGGAGCCCAGGAATTGATAGATAAAGTAGCAGGCGGCTGGATGGATTTTGATTGCGTGGTAGCTACTCCGGATATGATGAGGGATCTAAGCAAATTGGGTAAAGTCTTAGGGCCGCGCGGTCTGATGCCAAGCCCGAAAACAGGCACTGTCACAGCCAATGTCGCAGGCGCCATAAAGGATCTAAAGGCAGGGAAAGTGGAATTTAAGGCTGATAAACAGGGTGGGGTGCATGTGGCTGTGGGCAAGGTTTCTTTCACCGAGGCCCAGATCTTAGAAAATGCCTTTACTCTGATAGAGTCTTTGAAAAGCGCCAGGCCCGCTTCACTGAAGGGCGATTTTATCAAGTCTATGTTCATCTCTACGTCAATGGGCCCGGGATTGAGGTTGAACGCATGAGCACCATAACCAATAAGATAGGTGAGTTTTACAGAGGCCTTGTATCCCTTGAGCTAAAGCGCAGGCTAAGCGATTGCCCGGACGTATTTTTATTAAGTTACCATAAACTAAAATCAACTGAGATGACGCTTCTAAGGAAGAATTTAAAGAACGCCGGCGCAAGCGTCCTTGTCACGAAGAACAGCTTTACGCGCAAAATTTTTGAAGAGGCCAAGGTTAACTCGTCGGTAGTTTCTTTTATTGACGGCCCGATGGCGCTTGTGTTCGTGAAATCCGACCCTATAGCCACGTCCAAGGTGCTCATTAGTTTCCTTAAAGAGCACGAGGCTTTACAGATCCGCGGCGGTTTTATGCGCGATAGGGTAGTCTCGTTTGACGATGTCAAACGCATATCAAAATTAGCCTCAAAACAGGCCCTTTACGGCCAAGTCGCGTCAACTTTGAACGCGCCCATTGGAAAATTAGCCATGAGCCTGAATCAGATAGTGGCCAAGCTGGCTTATGCGCTTCAACACGTAAAGGATAAAAAAACCGTTTAAACTAAAATGGAATGCCCAAGAGGTAAAAACAGGAGGAAATAAAATGGTTAAGATTGAAGAGATGATAAAAGAGATAGAATCCATGACGGTTATTGAACTTTGCGACCTCGTCAAGGCGATTGAAGAGAAATTCGGCGTTACAGCCGCAGCGCCGGTTATGGCCGCAGGCGCAGGCGCAGCCGGAGCCGCAGCCGCACCGGTAGAGGAAAAGACCGTCTTTACGGTCGTTCTGACTAATGCCGGAGCCAGCAAGATCAATGTCATCAAAGAAGTGCGCGCTATAACGAGCCTTGGTTTAAAAGAAGCTAAGGACCTTGTGGACGGCGCTCCTAAGCCGGTCAAGGAAAGCGTCCCAAAGGCCGAAGCTGAGGAGTTGAAGAAGAAACTTGAGGCAGCAGGCGCTACCGTAGAGCTTAAATAATCCAGAAAGGATTACACTGGCCCAATTCCTTATAAGGGCCAGGTGTAACTCAGAAAGGATTACACTGGCCCAATTCCTTATAAGGGCCAGGTGCCATTAAGGGCTGGGTCTAACACAGAAAGAATATTACAGAAAGCGCTTTTAGGAGATTAGATGATCACCAAAAGAAAGAGTTTTGCCAAGCTCAAAGAAGTCTATCCCATGCCGCATCTTTTGGACATTCAGCTGAAGTCTTTTGAGGAGTTTTTGCAGAGAGATATCGCGGCCACGGAGCGTAAGCCTGTGGGCCTCCAAGAGGCTTTTCTGGAAATTTTTCCCATTGAGAGCTTTGATCGGCGTTTCAGGCTTGAGTTTGTCAGCTATACTTTAGGTAAGCCGAAATACAATATAGAAGAGTGCAGGCGCCGCGGCATGACTTTTGCTTCGCCATTAAGGGCTAATCTGCGCCTTATCACGCCCAGCGATGTCAAGGTCCAGGAGGTCTATTTTGGCGAGTTGCCTCTTATGACGCCCACGGCTAGTTTTATCATCAACGGAGACGAACGCGTTATAGTCAGCCAGCTGCAGCGGTCTCCGGGCGTATGTTTTGAGGATGAGCAGCATCCCACGGGGAAAAAGATATTTTACGGCAGGATCATCCCATACCGCGGAGCGTGGCTTGAATTCAAATACGATCTAAACGAAGTGCTCCTGGCGTATGTTGACCGCCGCAGAAGTTTTCCCGCCACTCAGATCTTGCGTATCATCGGTTTTTCAACCGACGAAGATATCCAGAAGGCATTTGGTAAAGAGATACCCGAGATAGCCAATACCCTAAAAAAAGATTTCACTAAAAATAAAGAAGAAGCTTTGATAGATTTTTACAGGAAGATGCGCCCTACAGAGCCGGTAACGCCTGAAGCGGCGGAAGACCTGTTCTACAGGTTGTTTTTTGACCCTAAGCGCTATGATCTATCGCGCGCAGGAAGGTTCATCCTCAACAGAAAACTCGGCATGGAAGTATCTCTTGAAAAGAGGATCATTGACGCCGAGATGATAGTCAAAGTCATCCAGTATCTCGTGGGCCTTAAAAAAGGCGAAGGCGAGATAGACGATATCGACCATTTAGGGAACCGCAGGGTAAAGTCAGTGGGAGAATTGATCCAGAACCAGGCAAGGATAGGCCTGGCGCGCCTTGAGCGCTCTATCCGCGAAAGGCTTGCCATCCTTACTGACGCTGATGCCGTCATGATATATCATTTAATAAATTCTAAATTATTCTCAAGTCAGATCAGGGATTTCTTCGGGCGCAGCCAGTTGTCTCAGTTCATGGATCAGGTGAACCCTCTGGCAGAGTTGACGCACAAGAGAAGATTGAGCGCTTTAGGCCCGGGTGGTTTGTCAAGAGAAAGAGCCGGTTTTGAAGTACGCGACATCCATCAATCCCATTATGGCCGCATATGCCCTATTGAAACACCGGAAGGCCCGAATATCGGTTTGATTGCTTCTTTGACGACTTTCGCGCGCGTCAACGAGCTTGGCTATCTGGAAAGCCCTTACAGGAAGGTTGATGAAGGCAGGGTCACCAAGAGGATAGATTATGTCACAGCCGATTTTGAGCAGAATAAGGCTGTGGCGCAGGCAAATAGCCCGTTAGATGAAGACGGATATTTTCAGGAAAAAGACGTCACTTGCCGCATGAGAGGTGATTTTCCTAAGCTCTCGCCAAAAAAAGTGGATTACATGGACGTCTCTCCTAAGCAGCTGGTTTCTTTGGCTGCTTCGCTTATTCCTTTTTTAGAGCACGATGACGCTAACCGCGCGCTGATGGGTTCCAACATGCAACGCCAGGCTGTTCCTTTAATGAATACAGAGAGGCCTTATATCGGCACGGACATGGAATTGAAGGCGGCTATTGATTCGGGCGCTGTTGTGGTAGCTGAGGGAGACGGCACAGTGAAAGCCGTTGACGCAAAGTCCATAACCGTAGGTAATAAAGTCTATGAACTCAGGAAATTTAAGCGCTCCAACGCCAATACATGTATCAATCAAAAGCCTCTTGTCAAACTTGGCCAGAAGGTCAGGCAAGGCGAGGTCATCGCCGACGGCATTGGTACAAAAGACGGCGAACTCGCCATGGGCAGGAATCTCCTTGTAGCTTTTATGCCGTGGCGCGGTTTTAATTTTGAAGACGCTATTTTAGTGAGTGAAAAGATCGTTAAAGATGACGCTTACACTTCTGTGCATATTGAGGAATTTGATGTTGAGGCGCGCGAGACGCGCTTGGGCAATGAAGAGGTCACGAGGGATATTCCCAATGTCTCTGAAGAGGCCCTGCGTAATCTTGACGAGAACGGCATCATCCGCATAGGAGCGGAGGTAGAGGCCGGCGATATATTAGTAGGCAAAGTAACGCCTAAGACGGAATCCGAGCTTTCTCCGGAAGAGAGGTTGTTGCGCGCGATCTTCGGCGAAAAGGCAGGGGATGTGCGCGATACGTCGTTGACGCTTCCTCCCGGCATTGAAGGCGTTGTCATTGATGTCCAGGTATTTTCCAGAAAAGAGCGCGGGCGCAAATCCAAAGAAGAAAAGAAGAAAGAGCTGGCAGCTATCAAAGAGATCAAGAGCTATTACGCCCAGGAGATCTCCTACATCCAGGAAGAGAAGGTAAATAAGCTGGCGAGCATGCTGGGTATTTCAAAAGTAAAAGTTTTAAGCGCGGACCTTGAGGGCCATGAGGAAGCTAAACATATCGCCAAGTTTTTTGACGACCAGATTAAGGAATTAGCCCAGGAAGAAACCCAGGAGATAGAAAAGGTCAAACGCGGCGATGAGCTTCCTCCCGGCGTCTTAAAGAAGGCCGTTGTATATATAGCTACAAAGCGTAAACTCGCTGTCGGCGATAAAATGGCCGGGCGCCACGGCAACAAAGGTGTTATAGCTAAGATCCTGCCCGAGGAAGATATGCCGTATTTGAGCGACGGGACACCGGTTGAACTCGTCTTGAATCCTTTAGGCGTGCCGTCCCGCATGAACGTCGGCCAGATCCTTGAGACTCACTTAGGATGGGCGGCAAAAGTGCTCGGGCTTTATTTGGCAACGCCTGTTTTTGACGGCGCTACTGAAGTTGAGATCAAGAAGATGCTAAAGCAAGCCGGGCTTCCGGAAGACGGGAAAGTTGATGTTTACGACGGTTATACAGGAGACAAATTTGACCAGAAGGTGGCCGTCGGTTATATCTATATGCTCAAGCTTATTCACTTGGTTGATGAAAAGATCCACGCGCGTTCCATAGGGCCGTATTCTTTAGTCACGCAGCAGCCGTTGGGCGGTAAGGCGCAGTTCGGCGGACAGAGGTTCGGCGAAATGGAAGTCTGGGCCTTGGAAGCTTACGGGGCGGCTTATTGTCTGCAGGAGATGCTTACGGTGAAGAGCGACGACGTCGCCGGCCGGACGCGGATCTATGAAGCTATAGTCAAGGGTGAGCAGCGCCTGACGCCCGGAACCCCTGAGTCTTTCAACGTTTTGATAAAAGAATTGCAGGGGCTGGGGTTAGACGTCAAAATGGAAAAACAAAAATGAAGAAAGACATATTCTCAAAGAACCCGGTTGAAGAAGTCTCTCAGTTTGACAGTATATCTATAAAGATATCTTCGCCTCTCATAATACGTTCTTGGTCAAAAGGTGAAGTCAGGAAAGCTGAGACCATCAATTACAGGACGCTTAAGCCTGAGAAAGACGGCTTATTTTGCGAAAAGATATTCGGGCCTGTTAAAGACTGGGAGTGTAACTGCGGTAAATATAAAGGCAATAAGTTCCGCAATATAGTCTGCGATAGGTGCGGCGTAGAGGTGACAAAGTCAAGTGTCAGGCGCGAGCGCATGGGCCATATAGAACTGGCGGCGCCTGTGACCCATATATGGTTTTTTAAGGCTGTGCCGTCCAGGATATCGGCGCTTTTAGATATCGGCCTTCGGGATCTGGAAAAAATAATTTATTACGAAGAATACATCGTGGTTGACCCGGGTGATACGGGTTTAAAGCGCGGAGAGCTTTTGAGCGAAGACCAGTATCAGGAATTGCTTGAGAAATACGGGGCTTCTTTTAAGGCAAAAATAGGAGCTGAGGCCGTATTGGACCTCTTAAAAGAGATAGACTTAGACACCCTTTCCAAGAAGTTATATAAGCAGCAAGAGACCGTCAAAGAAGGAGCTGCTTCCCGCAGGATATTAAAGACATTAAAGATCGTGGAAGATTTCAAAAAGTCAGGCAATAAGCCGGATTGGATGATCTTGGAAGTGCTCCCCGTTATCCCACCCGACCTAAGGCCTCTTGTGCCATTAGACGGCGGACGGTTTGCCACTTCGGACTTAAACGACCTATATCGGCGCGTCATAAACAGGAATAACCGTTTAAAAAAGCTCCTTGACCTGAACGCGCCTGAGATCATTATCCGTAACGAAAAAAGGATGCTGCAGGAGGCGGTTGACGCACTTTTGGACAACGGACGCCACGGCAGGCCTGTTTTAGGGTCTAACAACAGGCCTTTAAAGTCGCTCTCCGATATGCTCAAAGGCAAACAGGGGCGCTTCAGGCAGAATCTCTTAGGTAAGAGGGTGGATTATTCCGGCCGTTCGGTCATCGTGGTAGGGCCGGAGCTTAAACTTAATCAATGCGGCTTGCCTAAGCGCATGGCGCTTGAGTTGTTTGAGCCTTTTATCATAAAAAAATTACGCGAACGCGGATTTGTGCATACTATAAAAGGCGCCAAGAAGATGGTGGAGCGCGCAAAAATAGAAGTCTGGGATATTTTAGACGAGGTCATCAAAGACCACCCTGTGCTTTTAAACCGCGCGCCGACCTTGCACCGCCTGAGTGTGCAGGCATTTGAGCCAATGCTCATAGAAGGCAAGGCGATAAGGATCCATCCTTTGGTTTGCACGGCTTTTAACGCGGATTTTGACGGCGACCAGATGGCGGTCCACGTGCCGCTTTCTTTGGAAGCCCAGATGGAAGCGCGGCTCCTGATGCTCTCTATCAACAATTTATTTTCACCGGCGGACGGCAGGCCTATCATGACGCCTACGCAGGATATCATTTTAGGATTATGCTATCTGACAAAGATAAAGACGAAGGACAAGGGAGAAGGAAGGGTCATCTCTGATATGGCTGAGGCCTTGGCGGCTTTTGATGACGGCACTATATCTTTGCACGCGAAGATCAAGGTCAGGATCAGCGAACATTTTGACTTAGCCGAAGTTGTTTTGAAATCAGAAAAATGCCTTATTGAGACTACAGTGGGAAGGATAATATTCCACGAGACGCTGCCGCAAGGATTCGGTTTCGTGAACCTTGAGCTTAACAAAAAGAACGTAGGCTTGATCGTCGCCTCATGTTATAAACGATTTGGCCAGAACACGACGATCAAATTATTGGATAGCTTTAAAGAGCTCGGTTTTGAATACGCGACCTTAGGCGGTATTTCCATATCCATAGATGACTTGGAGATACCGGAAGAGAAGAAAGAATATGTCGCCGAGGCCAGGGCCGAGGTAGCCAAAGTTGAAGACCAGTACCGCAAAGGTGTCATTACTGACGGCGAGCGTTATAACAAGGTCATTGATATCTGGACGCATACCACGGATAAAGTCTCGGAATTAGTATTTAAGAAGATGGATCCGTTCAATCCTATTTTCATGATGGCTGATTCAGGCGCGCGCGGTTCGCGTTTGCAGGTCAGGCAGCTTGCCGGCATGAGAGGCCTCATGGCAAAACCATCGGGCGAGATCATTGAGAACCCGATCACCGCGAGTTTCCGCGAAGGCTTGACTGTTTTGGAATATTTCATCTCAACCCACGGCGCAAGAAAAGGCTTGGCGGATACGGCCCTAAAGACAGCTGACGCGGGTTACCTGACCCGCCGCCTCGTGGATGTGGCTCAGGAAGTCATAATCACGGAGCACGATTGCGGGACTTTGAACGGTATCTCCTTGTCTTCCATCATTGAAGGCGATGAGGTTGTCGTTGCTTTGAAGGAAAGAGTGATGGGCCGCGTGGCGCTTGATAACGTTGTTGATGTCATCACTGACGAGACTATTGTCGCCTCCGGCGAGCTTATAACCGAAGAGAAGTCTGAGACTATAGAGCGCATGGGTATAGAAAAGATCCGTATCCGCAGCGTTTTAACTTGTGAATCTGACCGCGGCATCTGCGCTAAGTGTTACGGCAGGGACTTATCCCGCGACGGATTAGTTGAGATAGGGTCTGCGGTCGGTATCATCGCCGCGCAGAGCATAGGCGAGCCCGGAACCCAGTTGACGATGAGGACCTTCCACATCGGAGGAACAGCATCAAGGATCGTTGAACAGTCTTTTATAAAATCTAAGAATAAAGGTATTTTGAAATATCATAACCTTCGCATAGTCCATAAAGGCAAAGATTTCGTAGTCCTGAACAGGAATGGTTCTTTAAGCATCAACGATGCCCAGGGCCGCGAACAGGAGCGCTACACTCTTCCTCAGGGTAGCATCATCAATGTTCCGGATGGCGGCGAAGTTGCCAAAGGCGTTGTTTTTGTGCGTTGGGACCCCTACACCGTGCCTATTTTGACAGAAGTCTCCGGTGTCGTTCGCTATGAAGATATCAAAGAGAACGTGACCATGAGAGAAGAGCTCAATCCTACTACCGGCATATCCGAAAGAGTCATTGTTGAGCATAAAGTAGAATTTCATCCGCAGATAATCATCCTTGATAACTCAGGTGAGGTCGTTGGTATCTATCCTATACCTATAGGAGCGCATATCCTTGTCAAAGACGGCGCAGCAGCGGGTGCCGGCGAACTGATCGCTAAAATACCGCGGGTATCAGGAAAGACGAGAGATATCACAGGCGGCCTGCCCAGGGTTGCGGAGCTTTTTGAAGCGCGCCGCCCGAAGGACCCGGCCATCATCTCAGAAATAGACGGTTTTGTTGAATTTAACGAAAATAAAAAAGGCCAGCGGCAGATCGTGGTTACGTCGCCTACCGGCATGAAAAGGGAATACGCAATTCCTCACGGAAAGCATCCCAATGTCTATCGCGGCGACCGCGTTACAGCAGGCCAGCAGCTGACCGACGGCCCAGTGGTCCTGCAGGATATCTTAAGGGTCTGCGGCGATAAGGTATTGCAGGAATATCTGGTCAACGAGGTCCAGGAGGTATATCGTCTCCAGGGCGTTAAGATCAATGATAAACATATAGAAGTTATAATCCGCCAGATGCTCAAGAAAGTAAAAATAGAGGATTCCAACGACACTGAATTTCTTTCCGGCCAGCAGATAGACCGCTGGAGATTCCAGAAAGAAAATCAAAAGGTCATTAAAAAAGGCGGTAAACCCGCTTCCGCGACACCGCTCTTGTTGGGTATAACCAAGGCTTCTATCACGACTGAGAGTTTTATTTCCGCGGCGAGTTTCCAGGAGACGACCAAAGTGCTGACCGACGCAGCGGCTTCAGGCAAGAGAGATGAGCTCTTTGGTTTAAAAGAGAACGTTATTGTAGGCCATCTTATCCCTGCGGGTACGGGATTGAAGGTCCACAGGGAATTTACATTAGTCAAGCACGCTAGCGTAGCGAGCGAAGCACAAAAAGGAGAAGTTAAAAAAGGAGAAGCAGTGCATGCCGACGATCCAGCAGCTCATTCGTAGTGGCCGTATCGCCAAAAAGCGTAAATCAAAATCACCGGCTTTGAAAGGGTGTCCTCAGCGCCGGGGCGTATGCCTTCAGGTCAAGACAATGACGCCAAAGAAGCCTAACTCAGCCTTGCGCAAGATAGCCAGGGTAAGGTTGACCACGGGTATTGAAGTCACTGCTTATATCCCGGGCGAAGGGCATAACCTTCAGGAACATTCTATCGTGCTGGTAAGAGGCGGAAGAGTCAAGGACCTGCCCGGTGTGCGTTATC